>JAZUMM010000092.1:0-5831 GCA_045603625.1 Acutalibacteraceae bacterium
TGCCTTGCCCCAGTAAACCAAGTGCTTTGCCTTTTTGCCACAGCAAACGCAGGTATCGCTTACATTTTCCTGCTCAAACGGCATGCAACGTGAGCCAACGCCTGTTACTTCCTTAACCTTATCTTCACATTCTTCGTCACCGCACCACATAGCCTTAACAAAGCCATCGCCCTTAGCTTCAAGAGCAGCAGTAATTTCATCAAGAGTTGTGCATGTATATGTACGGTTTTTGATATTTTCAAGGGATTTATTGTAAATAGCCTGTGCAAAGTCCTTAAGAGCATTGTTAATACCCTCTTCAAGATTATCAAGAGAAACAAAAATCTTTTCTCTGTTATCTCTGCGAACAAGAACACATTGGTTATTTTCAATATCCTTAGGACCAATTTCAAGACGAATCGGCACGCCCTTCATTTCGTACTCAGCAAACTTCCATCCGGGTGAATTTGAGCTATCGTCAACTTTAACACGGAAAAGATTTGAAAGCCTGTCGCGAAGCTCGTATGCTTTGTCAAGCACGCCCTCTTTGTGCTGAGCAATAGGAAGAATAACAACCTGAATAGGAGCAACGTCAGGCGGTAAAACAAGACCGTTGTTATCACCGTGTGACATAATAAGTGCACCGATAAGGCGTGTTGTTGAGCCCCAGGATGTTTGATGAACGTACTGAAGCTTATTTTCTTTATCCTGATAAGTCATATTAAATGCTTTTGCAAAGCCATCACCAAAATAGTGTGAGGTTGCTGCCTGAAGAGCCTTACCGTCGTGCATAAGAGCCTCAATACAATAAGTTGAAACTGCACCTGCAAACTTGTCGCTTTCAGTCTTAACGCCTCTTATAACAGGCATACAGAGTGATTTTTCGCAAAAATCTGCATAGACGTTGAGCATACGCTCTGTTTCCTCAATTGCTTCCTCAGCAGTAGCGTGAACTGTGTGACCCTCTTGCCACAAGAACTCTCTTGTTCTTAAGAAAGGACGAGTTGTTTTTTCCCAACGAACAACGTTACACCACTGGTTATAAAGCTTTGGCAAATCTCTGTGTGACTGAACAATTTTTGCATAATGCTCACAGAAAAGAGTTTCTGATGTTGGTCGTACACAAAGGCGTTCCTCAAGAGGATTACTGCCACCGTGTGTTACCCAGGCAACCTCAGGAGCAAAACCTTCAACGTGGTCCTTTTCTTTCTGAAGAAGACTCTCAGGTATAAAAAGAGGCATATAAACATTTTCGTGACCTGTCTTTTTAAACTCAGTATCAAGAATTTTCTGAATATTTTCCCATATAGCATAGCCGTAAGGACGAATAATCATGCAACCCTTAACACTTGAATAGTCAACAAGGTCTGCCTTTTTTACAACGTCTGTGTACCACTGGGCAAAATCATCCTCCATAGATGTAATTGCTTCAACTAATTTTTTCTGTTCTGCCATTTTTCTTCCTCTTTATTACTTATTTTCGTCAATATAATTAACTAAATCCCCAACAGTGTTAATGCTTTCAAGCGCTTCGTCGGGAAGCTCCATAAAAAATTCATCTTCAACAGACATAACAAGGTCTGCCATATCGATACTGTCAAGACCGATATCTGAATAAAGGTTAGCATCAAGCGTTACCTCATCCTCAGGAACTTCAAATTCATCACAAAAAATCTGTTTAAGTTTTTCGAATGTCATAAAACTAACATCTCCTGTAAGAATTAAATGATTTAATTTTAGTATAATAATTAACTAATAAATTATATAAATTTTACATTGTTTAGTCAATAGTTTTATAGAACAAATTATATAACCAATCCCTGCATAATTTAAGCCATTGGTTACAAGGCAAGGTGCTTTGATTATCAAGCGTTACGTAGTCACCTGTTGAAAAGCCGTGACCGCCTGATGAAAAAATGTGCAATTCATAAGGAATTTTGTTTTCACCAAGGCTTTCTGCAAATTTAACAGAGCTTCTGATTGGTACAAGACCATCATCGGAGGCTGCAAAAATAAATGCAGGCGGAGTTAAGCTGTCTACCTTATCATCAAGGGTAGGAATTGACGTGTAATTTTTAAGAATTTTACTATCAATACACACATCCTTTGTAATACACGGATAACCAAGAATCATAGCATTAGGTCTGATTTTACCCATTGTACCAAGTGCAGCCGCAAGGTGACCGCCTGCAGAAAAACCGCAAACGGCAATTCTGTTTTTATCAACAAACCACTCATCACAATTATTGTGCATAAGCTCCAGCGCCTCTTGTGCATCGTCTAATGGCTGAGGGAAAAGTGATGCCTCGTTTAAGGAATACCTTAAAACGAATACGTTGTACCCCATAGAAAGAAAGTGCATTGCAATAGGCTCAGCCTCTCTGTTAGAGCACATTGCGTAACCGCCACCGGGAAGAACAAGTATTGACGGACGCTTGTAATTCGCCCTGTTATCAAAGGATGTATCAAGTATGTACTTTGTGAGAGTAACGTTTTTGTTTGTAAGATTAATAACCTCTGTAATCATTTAAAATCACCTTAATCTATCAAATAATTTTTTAACAGGCTTTTCAATAACAGAATAAATAGTAAGGTTGCAGGTTGCTTTAATTAAATTAAAAAGCACACAAACAACTAAAAAGCTTTCAAAAAACACCGAAACGCTTACTTTCATAAATTCCGAAACCATCCACATATTCATAGGAATCATAACAAGGGTAAGAACAATAACGCCTACAATATCGGAAATAATAACGCCCTTTAAGCCTTTAATGCAATTTCTTAAAATCCACACAACAATAATCATAAGACCGGATGATAAAAAATGCATAAAAAAGCCTATAATACCGCTGCCTGAGCTGAAAACAAGTGTTTGTATTGTGCAAACCACCAATAAAGAAATTATTGAATATACAGGGCCGAGAATACCTGAGCAAATAAGAATGGGCACATCTGCAAATTCCATTTCATAAAACGTTGCATTGGGAAATATGGGGAACCTTATTGTGCTCATAAGCACTAAGGAAAGTGCACACAGCACGGCTGAAAGTGTTAATTTTTTAATTGGTTTAAGCGTTTTGTTAACGGTTGCTTTTTGCATAAGCTCTGACAAGTAAATCACCTCTAAAAAAATTTGCCCCGAAAATATCAGGGCAAAAAATTAAAAGGGTTACTTTTTTTAGAAACTCTCTCATCCGGACTATAACCGTCGGTTTAGGAATTGCACCCAATCAACCAAAAAGGCTCGCAGACTATACTGCCGGTGGGGAATTGCGCCCCCCCCTGAATTTCGTAAACGTATGCTTATATAATACCACTTGTGGAGTATTTGTCAAGTGTGTGTTGTGCTCAAAGAGCTATCAGTCGTCGGCTACCTGCCACCGAAGATTTACCAATAATTAATTTATTGAAAAAGCTTCAAAACCAACGCCAATTTAACCCTATCTTCTGCTTTCTTTTGATGTTAAATCAACAAAATAACTGCAGGCTCTCAGGCGGTCAAAGGCTCTGTCGCCAATATATTCACAAAGCTCACTCTTTGACAGATTAGTGGTTAAAATCAACGGCAGATTATTTGAATGACGGTATTCAAGCACATTGTAATAAAGTGCCTGAAGCTTGTGAGGCTCAAAATCAGATGCACCTACATCATCTATTACAAGTAATTTATTTGCTCTTTTAAATTCTTCAAGAGGGCCGTTTGTTTTGTAATAATTAAAATTTTCATAGTAAAGGGTAAATAAATCTATTTCATTAATAAATTTAACAGGCGATTTTAACGGAGTAAAATCCTTTTCTGAAAAACAGTTATTACGCTCCTTGATTATATTTTTCAAGCACGCCTCACTAACAGGATATTTACTGTTAAAGTCATTTATTACCGCACTTGCAACAAAGGTTTTACCGCTACCCCTGTTCCCCTGCAATACAAGACTGTTTTTTGGTATATCCGTTTTATCGTTAAGAAGAATATCAAGCACGTATTTGCCTGCCTTGACACCTTTTTCGTTATCGCTATCCACAACCATTGTAGAAAAGGATGATTTTTGGTTAACAGGTGCAATGTGACTGCTTTTGTTACGTAGCTTAATTGCAGTTTTAAGTGCAAAATCCATTTCTGTTTTTTCTTTTGCTTCTCTTAAAGCTTTTTCACATTCACACTCCACGTAAACTGTAATATTGGCAAATTCAATGAATTTTTCTTCCTTTTGCTTACCGCATACAGAACAGTATTGGTTATTGCTTTTCATAGGCGTATTCCCCTTTCATTATATATTCGGGCAATACGTCGCCATCACTGTATTTTAAAGGATTTGTAATATCCTTTATACAGTCCTCCGTCGGCTCATCCTCCCAGCGCTTTTGAGATAAATACGTTGAGGGATTGGGAACAAATCTGCCCCTTGATTCAAGCCACGCACGTGACTTTTTCTGCCATTTTAACGAATTCATTATAAGTTTTAAGTCATCACGGCAAAGCTTCAGCTTTTTCCATTGCTTATACGCTTCGCCCTTACCTACTTTTTTAGGATATTCACCCCAGAATTCTAAAAATAAACCATCATAATCGCACACCGTTTTCTTTGAAAACGAAATTGAATTATCATTTACATTTACATTATCAGTATCATTATCATTTACATTATCATTATCATTTACATTATCATTATCAGCTTTTTTTGCTTTTTTTAAAAGCATTTGGTTTTCCGACAAAGCATTTGCTTTTGGTGGTCTTCCACCAAGTTTACCATTGGATGCTCTTTTCTCACATATTTCCTTATACTTCTCCCCATCACGCTTTATTGTATTTATTATAAAATTATAAGAAATTTTTAAAGCAACATCCTCAAACTCTGTCTCTTCATCATCGCAGACAAACTTTAAAACAGCAAACATCAATCTTCCTGTCAGCTCGTGCCCTAAAGGCTCCAATATATCCCTCCAATCGTAATAAAATACAAAGCTTTTCTTTTTACTCATTTAAACTCCTTTCCTTTTCCGTAAAATATACGAACATTTGTTCGTTCAGGCGGATTATAACACGGGAATTTTGCCATTTCAACCCAATTTGATATTTTTTTGAAAATAAATGAAAATTTTTTTAAAATCTTTATAATTCCTGCCCGCCTTGACAATATATTACATTTATAATATAATATTTTACGTATGTAAAACTATTCAATTAGGAGTATTTTTTATGGGAATTTATGAAGAATTAGTTGCCCGCGGACTTATTGCCCAGGTAACAAACGAAGATGAAATCCGTGATATGATTAATAACGGTAAAGCGAATTTCTATATTGGCTTCGACTGTACTGCAGACAGCCTTACTGCAGGTCACTTTATGGCACTTACACTTATGAAGCGTTTGCAGATGGCAGGTAACAAGCCTGTTGCCCTCATTGGTGGCGGTACTACCATGATTGGTGACCCTTCAGGCAGAACAGATATGAGAAAAATGCTTACAAAGGAAGATATTCAGCACAATGCCGATTGCTTTAAAAAGCAGATGGAACGCTTTATTGACTTTAGCGAAGGCAAAGCAATTATGGTTAATAATGCCGATTGGCTCCTTAACCTTAACTACGTTGACCTTCTTCGTGAGGTTGGCGCTTGCTTCTCTGTTAACAATATGCTCCGTGCAGAATGCTACAAGCAAAGAATGGAACTGGGTCTGAGCTTCCTTGAATTCAACTATATGATTATGCAGAGCTACGACTTCTACTATCTCTTTAAAAACTACGGCTGTAATATGCAGTTTGGTGGCGACGATCAGTGGAGCAATATGCTTGGCGGTACAGAGCTTATCAGAAAGAAATTAGGTAAAGATGCTCACGCTATGACAATTACAC
>JAZUMM010000093.1:0-2007 GCA_045603625.1 Acutalibacteraceae bacterium
TTAACTCGGTTTCTGATTATTCAGAAACGGAGTTTTTTATTGGTGGTTAATTTTTTTGAAAAGAGCAACACTTTCTACATGTGCTGTACGAGGAAACATATCAACAGGTGTAACCTTTTGCACGGTATAACCGAGAGGTAAAAGTCTTTTAGCATCTCTTGCCAGGGTTGCAGGGTCGCAGGAAACGTAAACTATTCTATCAGGTGAAATTTGCGAAACTGTGTTAAGTAAATCTTCGCTACAACCTTTTCTTGGTGGGTCAAGAATTATAACCTCAGGTTTAATATTTTCTTTTTTTAACTGAATAGCGGCATTTGCGGCATCTGCACAAATAAATCTTGAATTGTGTATATTATTAATAAGAGCATTTTCTTTAGCATCTTCAATTGCCTGTGGTACAATTTCAACACCTATAAGTGAATTAACCTTATTTGCCATTGAAAGACCAATTGTACCCGTACCACAGTAAAGGTCAAGTATGTTTTCGTTACCGGTTAAACAGGCATACTCCATAGCTTTCTTGTAAAGTAATTCTGCTCCGTCGCGGTTTACCTGATAAAAGGAAAGGGGAGAGATTTTTACCTTGACATCGCAAAGCACATCAGTAATATAACCGTCTCCAAAAACAATTTCAGATTCATCACCTAAAACTACGTTTGTGTTGTTGCAATTTTTATTAATTACAAGTGTTTTGAAGCCTTCTACCTTTTTTAACTCTTCAATAAGCGAATCGCAATAAGGCAAGCTTGTGCCGTTAATAACAATGCATACCATAATCTGACCTGTTTTAAAGGCTTTGCGTAGGTACAAATGACGTATCAGTCCTTTTCCAAGTTCTTCGCTATATACGGTAATATTATTTTTGTTTATAAAATCTCTTAAAATTTCAGTTATTACGGTAAATTCTTCAGGCTGCAATAAACAGTCACCGCCGTCAATTACACGGTGACTCTTTTTTGCATAAAAACCAATGTTGAGTATACCGTTTTCCCTTTTTACAGGGTATTGGGCTTTGTTGCGGTAACGAGTAAGATTTGGTGAAGAGATTATTTTTTCAAAATCAGGTGTAAGACCGCCGATATGCAAAAAAGCATCCTTTACCTTTTGCTCTTTAAGGCGTAATTCCTCTTCGTAAGATATGTGACAATATGAGCAACCACCGCAGGATTTAAAGCAAGTACATTGGGGTTCAATACGTGATTTTGACGGTTTTATAATTTTTGATACCTTGCCGACAGCATAATTCTTTTTCGCTTTGATAATGTGGCACAAAATTTCATCGCCAACAGCAGTATTTTCAACAAAAATTGCCTGGCCGTCATATTTGCCAACACCACCGCCTTCTGAGGTATAACCGGTTATATTAAGTTTTATATCGTCATTTTTATTAACCATTGTTAATTTCCTCTACTGCTTTTTTGTATTCGTCAAAAGTTAAAAATGTATTTAATATATCAACAAGAGCATTTGTAGACAATTTTTCAGGTAAATCAAGATGCTTTAAAAGCCTTTTTCGTAAAACATCACTATTTTCTTTGCCTGTCAGACCATCGTCATATAAATCAAGCTTTGTTATTTCTTTTTTTTCTGTGTAATCTACAGTTTCGCAAAATACACCTGCTTTTTCCAAGGATTCAATAATAATCTGTGGCTTTATACCCTCTACGCCTAATTTGCCTTCCTTTGAGGTTTCGGTTTTGCGTTTTTCTTTGCCAAAAATATCGGGGATATAGGCGTTTGTTATTTGCTCTGCAGGCACCATGCCTTTAATGAATGAGCGTATTTTAAAGCCTGCAGAATCGCTGTCGGTTAAAATAAGCAAGCCCTTTGTTTGTGCAAGGCGCCGTAATAATTTTTGTTTTTCTTTATCATTAAAAAGGCCGAATCCGTCTGTTTCAATAATTATGGCATCAATAATTGATGATAATTTAATTTTATCGTATTTGCCTTCAACAACAATAACTTTATCAATTTTTATCATTATAATGATTATAGTTAGTCGAAACA
>JAZUMM010000094.1:0-4656 GCA_045603625.1 Acutalibacteraceae bacterium
AGAATCTTAAGCTCTGCGGCAAGCCCCTTGTCTCCCTTCATCGCTTTCGTCGTTCTGTCAATTCTTCTCTGAAGAATTTCAACGTCGGAAAGGATAAGCTCAAGGTTGATTGTTTCAATATCTCTTTGAGGGTTAACATCACCGTCAACGTGCATAATATCGTCGTTATCAAAGCAACGTACAACGTGAATAATGGCGTCAACCTCACGAATGTGTGAAAGGAATTTGTTACCTAAGCCTTCACCTTGTGAAGCACCTTTAACAAGACCTGCAATATCAACAAATTCAATTGTTGCAGGCGTAACCTTTACAGGATTATACATTTCGCAAAGTGCATCAAGTCTTGTGTCAGGAACTGCAACAACACCAACGTTAGGTTCAATTGTGCAGAATGCGTAGTTTGCTGCTTGTGCGCCTGCGTTTGTAAGTGCATTAAAAAGCGTGCTTTTGCCAACGTTTGGCAAACCAACAATACCAAGTTTCATTTTTATAACATCCTTTTGAAAAATTACAAGTAATTTTACCATATTATAAAATGTATTTCAATATATAAATATTCTTTTGCATTAAAGAAATAATAAAATTGAGGTGGTAAAATTGAATTTCAGAACAGACCTTGCATTGGAAAGAAGAGAGATGCTGGGTAATAATCTAGATGGGGTTTGTGTACACGAGAATGAAAATGAAGAATGTAAAATAACAACCATAGAAATAAAATCACAAGAAGCCGCAACAAAGCTGGGGAAGGGTATAGGGAAATATATCACAATAAGTGTGCCGTATTTTGCCGATTCTCCTGAATTGTCGGCTGTACGGCTTAAAACAATCATAGAGTGTATTAAATCACTTTTTCCCAATAAAAGAGGTACCGTTGTTGTTGCAGGCGTAGGGAATTTTCAAATGACATCCGATGCTTTGGGGCCTCAGACTGCATCACAGATTTTTGCAACACGTCATATAAATGATGAACTAAAAAGTAAAGCTAATTTAAAAAAGAAGCTTCGTCCTGTGGTGTCTTTTTCTGCAGGGGTATTAGGGCAGACAGGTATGGAATCAGGTGAATATATAAAAAGTATTTGCGACACGGTAAAGCCGTCATTTGTTATAACAATTGATGCTCTTGCCTCAGGTAGCGTTACAAGGCTCGGCACAACTATTCAAATGTCAGATACAGGTATTGCACCGGGGTCAGGAATCGGCAATACACGTGTGCGAATTGATGAAAATTTTCTTGGTGTGCCTGTTATTGCCGTAGGCATACCAACAGTAGTGGATGCTTTATCTTTAACGGCAGAATTAATGAATACTCAGGCGGATTCTCTTTCTGAGGAACAAATACAAAAAGCCAAAAGGGTAGTTGTTGCACCTAAGGATATAGATTTATTAATAAAAAATGCTTCTCGTCTTCTCGCTTTGGCAATTAATTGTGCTCTTCAGGAAGAGTTTACAACAGAGGAAATGTACGGATTAATGTAATAATATTTGCTTCGCAGTCATAATCTTTTATGTAAATAATAAAAGATTTGAGGCGATGTTTGTATGTTGTGGTCTCACATTAAAAATGTATTTTGCTGCGCCTTGTGCTTTTTGCTCGTTTTTTGTAGCGTGAATTTTGGCGATGATATCAGTCGTGCTATAAATGCATTTGTAAATTCTTCTTCAGCCTCTGAGGTGGAAGAGTATATTGGTGCAAATCAGGAAATTTACAGCGTTACCGGTTACGGTGGCGGTGATTATACCGAGGTGGCGTCCTCTGTTACATTTACAGATATTGAAGATATAAAGCAACAGGCACAAGAGGTTTTTAATAGTTACACAAAGGCGGGTATTATAAAAGAGGTACAAATGGGTGCAACGCGTAATACCGTATCTTACGGTATAGTGGAGGCAGATAATAAAACAGATGAATCTATTGATTTGAAAGCCCTGCTTTCAACCAAGCTTCCCTTAAAAGAAATATCTGAAGATAAGCCAAGTATTCTTATTTACCATACCCATTCAACAGAAGGGTACGAAATTCTTGATTTAGGCTGGTATGCAAAAGAATATAATTCTCGTACAAAGGATGTTTCAAGAAATATGATTCGTGTCGGTGATGAATTAACCTCTGTATTAGAAGAAGCAGGCTTTATGGTGATTCATGACAGGAATATATATGATGAAGCGTACGACGGTGCATATTCTCGTTCGCGTGTTTCAGTTGAACAGTATCTTAAAGAGTATCCTTCAATTCAGATAACTCTTGATGTGCATCGTGATGCCATACATTATGATGACGGCACAAAATGCAAGCCGACTGCTTTAATCAATGGTAAAAAAGCGGCTCAGGTTATGATAATTACAGGTTGCGAGGGTGATGGCATTGAGAATTTTTCATCGTGGAAAACTAACCTTACCTTTGCAACACATCTGCAAAGCTGTGCCGAGGAAAAGTATAACGGCTTAATGCGTCCAATCTTTTTCTGCAACAGAAAATATAATATGGATGTTACGCCGTTTTCTCTTTTACTTGAATTCGGAACAGATGCAAATACCTTGGAGGAGGCAGTATATTCGGCACGGTTAATAGGTAATTCTCTCGTTAGCTTATTGGAGGCAAAATAAAATTGGATTTTGAAAAAATATTAAAATATTATGTGTGCATTATGGTGCTTTGTATGGTCATTGTAACCTCTTTGTGTGCGTGTTTTGTTATTATTTCGCGTGCGAAAAATAACTTGGGTGTAATAAGCTCTTATACTCATTGGAATTTTGCACACAAAATCACTTGCAGTATTGTTAAAATGTGAAAAAATCGTGTATATTTTGTAAAAGTGCAAAAATTCTATTGAAATAAATAAGTCTTTATTGTAAAATATTAGCAAAGAATACTATGTTTTGCTAACGTAGTATTTTTATACCTCAGAGGAGAAGATGAAACACATGTCAGTCAAACTTAATACACGTTATCTTCAGGGCTTCGTTAACGAAGAAGATATTAAAGCAATTAAACCTGAAGTTGATTCTGCAGTTAAACTTCTTGATTCTCGCACAGGTGCAGGCAACGACTTTTTAGGTTGGCTTGATTTACCTGTCGATTACGACAAAGAAGAGTTTGAAAGAATCAAAGCAGCAGCAAACAAAATTCGTAATGATAGTGATGTGCTTGTTGTTATCGGTATCGGTGGCTCATATCTGGGCGCAAGAGCAGCTATTGAATTTTGTAAATCACAAAACCGCAATTTAACAGAAAAGCCTCAGATTATTTTTGCAGGTAATACACTTTCTTCATCTGCATTGGCAGAAGCGGTTGCACTTTGCGAGGGCAAAGATTTTTCAGTTAATGTTATTTCAAAATCAGGCACAACTACTGAGCCTACAATCGCTTTCAGAGTATTTAAAGAAATGCTTGAAAGTAAATATGGCAAAGAAGAAGCTGCCAAAAGAATATACGCAACAACAGATAAGGCAAGGGGCACATTAAAAGAGCTTTCAAATCGTGAGGGCTACGAAACTTTTGTTATCCCGGATGATGTTGGCGGCAGGTATTCCGTGCTTACTGCAGTTGGTCTTTTCCCAATCGCTGTTGCAGGTATAGATATTGATAAAATGATGCAGGGCGCTGCAGATGCCAGAGAAGCATTTTCACAGGGCGATGTTTACAGTAACGATTGTTACAAATATGCGGCAATGCGTAATATCCTTTATCGTAAAGGTAAATCAGTTGAAATGATGATTTCATATGAGCCTGATTATACAATGATGAACGAATGGTTCAAACAGCTTTACGGTGAAAGCGAAGGTAAAAACGGCAAAGGCTTGTTCCCTTCATCAGCAATATTCTCAACTGACCTTCACTCTCTCGGTCAATACGTTCAAGAGGGCGAAAGGGTAATGTTTGAAACAGTTGTAACCTTTGATAAACCTAAAAAAGAGCTTATTATCGGTTTCGATGAAGAAAATGGCGACGGCTTCAATTTTGTTGCAGGCCAGTCAGTAGATTATGTTAATAAAAAAGCATTCCTTGGTACAGTGCTTGCACATACAGATGGTGGTGTACCGAATATGCTTCTTGAAATGGACGAAATGAACGAATATGAATTCGGTTATTTAGTTTATTTCCTTGAAAAGGCGTGTGCCGTTTCAGGTTATATTCTCGGTATTAATCCATTTGACCAACCGGGTGTTGAAAGCTACAAAAAGAATATGTTCGCACTCTTAGGTAAACCGGGTTACGAGGAACATAAAAAAGCACTTGAAGCAAGGCTTTAATTCAGAAATCACGCCGCAAGGCGAGAAATATAAATTACGGAGGTAAATCATATGATTTCACTTATTATTGGCAACAAGGGTTCCGGCAAAACAAAAAGACTTATTGCACTCATTAACGAGGCAGTAGCAAAATCCGACGGAACTGTAGTTTGTATAGAAAAATCACCTTTACTTACTTATGAAGTTACTCATAAAGCAAGACTTATTGAAACAGAAAGATTTGGTATCGAGGGTTGCGACGCTTTCTACGGAATGGTATGCGGCGTTATCGCACAGGACCACGATTTAACAGATGTTTTTGTTGATGCTACATTTAAGATTGTTGGCAGAGATTATGATGCTTTTGCAGCTCTTATCAACAAAATCTGCAAGGTTTCTGATGAAGCTAACGTTAACTTTGTATTT
>JAZUMM010000095.1:0-13567 GCA_045603625.1 Acutalibacteraceae bacterium
GAAGAAATAAAAATCAATATAATGTAAAAAGAAACCTCTGAACAAAAACGTTCAGAGGTTTTCACTTTATTTTATTATAATAAATTTGTATGCTTCAAGGGTTTTAAAATACTGAGAAAGTCTTTCGTAAAGAGGCTCCGCCTTTTCACCAAAATGCTCTTTAACCAATACGCCTATTTCGTATACTGTTTTTTCACCATCAATAAGTGGCCAGACGAAGTTGCCCATTTCATCAAGATGAATAAAGCTCACCTTTGGCTTTTTAAAAACAAGCTGTGCTATTTTATTCATTGCACCTTTATTTTCAACGTGCAAGGTAACACTGCCATCTTCACTTTTTTCCCATTTTATTTCTGATTTAACAGGTATCTTATCGAGAAAATTCTCTTCAATTTTTTTATTTTTCATTTGTTTTCCTCTTAGACGGAACGGTAAATGCTATAAACGTTAAAATAATTACACCTAAAAGAACAATTCCGCCAACAGACATAAACGTACTTGAGAGATTTAATTTTTCTGCAAGATTAATAGCTTTATCTACACCGAAAATTGCAAGAAGAGCAAGTATAATACCAACAACACCTTCACCGGCAATCATACCTGAACAGAAAAGAATACCGTTTTCTGTTGTTGCTTTTTTCTTCTCTTCATTTTTAATTAACTTATCAACGCAAAGACGGATAAGACCACCAATCATAACACAAGCATTAAGGTGAACAGGAAGATAAATACCTATTGCAAAAGGAAGAACAGGTATACCTATAATTTCAACAATAACAGCAATAAATGCACCGATTAAAACAAGTGTCCACGGAAGGTTACCATCCATAACACCCTCAACAATTAGCTTCATAAGTGAAGCCTGAGGTGCTGCAAGCTCTTTTGAACCAAAGCCCCAAGCATTATCAAGTAAATAAAGTGTACCGCCAATAGCAAGAGCCGCTGCCGTAACACCTATAACCTCTGCGGTTTGTTGTTTTTTTGGTGTTGCACCTAAAATGTAACCTGTTTTCAAATCCTGTGACGTATCGCCTGCAATAGCGGCAACAATACAAATAACTGAGCCGATTGCAATTGCAGCCGCCATACCATCTGCACCCTCGGCACCTGTAAACTTAAGAATAAGTGTAGAAATAAGAAGCGTTGCAATAGCCATACCTGAAACAGGGTTATTACTGCTACCCACAAGGCCAACCATTCTTGAAGATACAGTTGCGAAGAAGAAGCCGAATACAACAATAATTGCGGCACCAAGTAAATTAACAGGAATTGCAGGAAGAAGCCACACAACAATTGTGAGAACAAGAATTGCAATAATTACGAATTTCATATTTAAATCCTGCGCTGTTCTCTCCTGTGACGCAGCAGAGCTACCCTTAAGGCTCTTCATTGCTCCACCGAAGGTTTTTACAATTGTAGGCAAGGATTTTACAAGGCTTATAATACCGCCCGCTGCAAGAGCACCTGCGCCGATATAACGAATATAGCTATCCCATATACCTGATGCGCCGCTCTCTTCAAAAAGAGCACCGACAGTAACATCTGCAGGAGGAACAATCGCACCCTCACCAAAGAAAACAATTATTGGTATAATTACCATCCAGGCAAAAACGCCACCTGCAAACATATATGATGAAATACGAGGACCGCAAATGAATCCGACACTCATTACCGCAGGATAAATCTGTGTTCCGATTTCACCTGAAAAGTTTTTGAATTTTAAAGAAATTTCACCTGCAACAAGCTTAAGTCCGTCAATAATGAACTTGAAAAGCGCAGCAAAGCCCATACCAACAAAAACCTTTGAAGCGTTTGCACCGCCCTTTTCACCTGCAAGAAGAACCTCAGCACAAGCAGTTCCTTCAGGATACGGTAATACACCGTGCTCCATAACAATAAGAGCATTCCTTAAAGGAATCATAAAGAAAACACCTAAAAGACCACCCACAAGAGCAATACTTGTAAGCGCAAGTATGCTCGGTTTTCCCATAAGGCCCTCTTTTGCCCAAAGGAAAAGTGCAGGAAGAGTAAAGATTGCACCTGCTGCAAGAGATTCACCTGCTGAGCCTGCAGTCTGAACAATGTTACTTTCAAGAACTGAATTTCTGCGCATAACAATACGTATAACACCCATTGCAATGACTGCAGCAGGAATAGACGCAGAAACAGTCATACCTACTCTTAAGCCTAAATATGCATTAGCTGCACCAAAAACAACTGCAAGAATTACGCCCATCAGAATTGATGTAACTGTAATTTCAGGAGTAATTTTTTCCGCAGGAACATAAGGCTTAAAATCATTTTTATTATCCATAAATTCTCCTATCCTTCTGCAAAATGCAGATTTATTATAAAATCCTGACGATTATATCATAACAACGTAAAGTCGGTCAAGTATCAATAAATTATTTCAAATTTTCAAGTACATCAAGAAGCACCGCAAAAATATTCTGTACGGAAGCAATACTCAAGCGTTCTTTAAAGGTGTGAACATCAAACATATCAGGACCGATTGAAATGCAATCTAACCCGTCTATTTTTGAATCAAAAACACCGCACTCAAGCCCTGCGTGAATTGCTTCTATAAAAGGAGCCTTACCATTGTGCTTTTGGTAACAATCGCAATATATTTTCTGTAACACGGAATTTGCGTTGTATTCCCATGAAGGATAACTGCCGAAAACAGAAATTTCGCAAGAAATATCCATAAAGAGTGTCCGCATCTTTTCTTCCAGAAAATCTATTGATGATTTTTTATTACTCCTGAAGGAATAATTCAAGAGGACGCTGTTCTCTTCTGTTTTTAAAATACCCAGATTCATTGAGGTTTCTACAAGACCTTCAATTTCTGCACTCATTGACACAACGCCCTGGGGAGAAGAAACAAGAGCGAAAATAAGCTTTTTCTTTAAATCCTCAGGAATAACATTTATTTCTGCCTCAGCACCCACAGTAATTTCTGCATAAAAATCCTTTTCACGTGATGAAATTTCTTTTTTTATAACATCAAGATAAGCCTTTGCTGTATTTAAAAACTCAGCAGGATTTTTCACAGCGAGCTTAATTTCACAGGAATTTGTTATTGCGTTTGATTTATCTCCGCCGTTTACTGAAACGAGAGAAACGGATGAATCAAGAATATATCGGTTTAAAAATCTGCCCGCCAAGGCATTTGCGCTTACTCTGCCTTTATGTATTTCAACGCCTGAGTGACCGCCCTGAAGACCTTTAAGATTTACTGTTACCTCTGTACTATGAACACATTCCCGTTCAAACGTAACATTGGCCGCAAAATTTCTGCCACCTGCACATGAAACGGTAACATTACACTCCTCTTCAGAGTCAATATTTATCATTCTTTTGCCTTTAAGCAAGCTCATATCAATATTTAAGGCACCATCCATACCTATTTCCTCATCAGTTGTAAAAACTGCCTCAATAGGCGGATGAGCATAATTATTACTTTCTAATATTGCAAGCACCATTGCAACGGCAATACCGTTATCTGCACCCAGGGTTGTACCCTGCGCTTTTATAAACTCTCCATCAACATACGCTTTTATGCTATCATTTAAAAAATCAATATCGTAGCCTTCTTCTTTTTGACATACCATATCAAGATGTCCCTGAAGAATTACAGGCTGAGATTCTTCATAGCCCTTTGTACCATTTTTATAAATAACAACATTATTAAAATCATCTCTGACATATTCTAAAGAGTTTTGCTTTGCAAAATCTTCACAAAATGATGCTATTTTACACATATCCCCTGAACCGTGAGGAATGGAACAGATTTTTTGAAAATAATAAAAAACACGTTGCGGTTCAAGCTGCATCATACAAATCACCTCAAAAATTTTTATAAAATTATACCACAAATTTATTATTACATCAATAATTCAAAGTATCAAAAGAATATGGAAATTGTTTGAATCATTAAATTCTTGCTAAATTAATTAACTGAAGCAATGTTTATGTGATTTTTAACAATAAACAGAGCAAAAATATGTTGATTTTTACGAATAAACAGATTATAATACTAAAGGTAAATATAATTAAATGCGTACTGTTTACGGTTACTTAATATACCAAAATTTCAAACGAGGTGAATATAATGAACATTTGGCACGATATTAATCCCGACAGAATCTCTCGTTCTTCATATGCAGCAGTTATTGAAATAAGCAAGGGCAGTAAAATGAAATATGAGCTTGATAAGGAAACCGGTCTTTTAAGACTTGACCGCGTTCTTTATACTTCAACACACTACCCTGCAAACTACGGCTTTATTCCGCGCACATACGCCAAGGATAATGACCCGTTAGATGTTCTTGTGCTTTGCTCAGAACAAATTGAACCTATGGCAATTGTTGAGTGTTACCCTATCGGCGTAATTACAATGCTTGATAACGGCGCCGCCGATGATAAGATTATTTCTATCCCCTTCAACGACCCTACATACAACTCATACAAAGATATAAGCCAGCTTCCTGCTCACGTTTTTGACGAGATGAAGCACTTTTTTGCAGTTTATAAAACACTTGAAGATAAAGAGACTGCCATTGACGAAATCAAAGGTGTTCTTGATGCAGTTTCAATTATTGAAGAAGCTATTGATGCATACAAAGAAAAATTCGAAAAATAATAAAGATTTTATCAAAAAATCTATTGCATTTAAAAACCATTTGTGGTACTATATGTGAATGTATGAATGAAAAAAGGAGGTGCCCAAAGGATGCCAAACATTAAATCTGCTAAGAAGAGAGTTCTTGTAAACGCAACAAAGGCTGCAAGAAACAAAGCTACAAACTCTGCTCTTAAAACAGCTATAAAAAAAGCAAACGCTGCTATTGAATCAGGCGATGCTAACAAAGCTGAGGCTGTTAAAGTTGCTGTTAAGAAGCTTGACCAGGCTGCTGCTAAAGGTCTTCTTCACAAAAACAATGCTGCTCACAAAAAGTCACAGCTTGTAAACAAACTCAACAAATCAAACTAATTGATTACTGAGATTGAAGAAAAACCCCCGTAACAATGTGTTACGGGGATTTCTTTTTGTCTTTTATACTTGCTCAGCAATATCGTAGATAAGGCGTTCAGTTTTTTCCCAACCAAGACAAGGGTCTGTAATTGATTTACCGAAAATACCGTCACCGATTTTCTGTGCGCCATCTTCAATATAGCTTTCAATCATAAAGCCTTTAACAAGCTTTTTAATATCATCGTTATGAGCTCTGCTGTACATTACATCCTTGGCAATACGGATTTGTTCAAGATATTTTTTACCTGGGTTTGCATGATTTGTTTCAACAATACATGCAGGATTTTTTAGTCCTAATTTTGCATAAGTATCGCTTAATTCTGCAAGGTCCTCGTAATGATAGTTTGAAATATTGTGACCATCCCTTGATACAAGACCACGCATAATAGCGTGTGCATAAGGGTTACCTTCACTTTCAACCTCCCAACCACGATAAATGAACGTATGACTGCTTTGTGCCGCAGTAATTGCATTCATCATAATTGACAAATCACCGCCTGTAGGATTCTTCATACCTACGGGAATATCAAAACCGCTTGATGTAAGGCGATGCTCCTGATTTTCAACAGAACGTGCACCGACTGCAACATAAGAAAGAACGTCTGAAAGATAACGGAAGTTTGCAGGATAAAGCATTTCATCTGCACAAGAAAAACCGAATTCTCTTAAGGCAGACATATGTAAATCACGTATTGCAATAATACCGTGAAGCATATCAGGCTTTTCATTCGGGTCAGGCTGATGAAGCATACCCTTGTAGCCTGCACCTGTTGTACGTGGTTTACCTGTATAAATACGAGGAACAATAACAATTTTATCCTTAACCTGTTCCCTTACTTTTGCAAGGCGTGAAATATATTCAAGAACAGGCTCCTTTGAATCTGCAGAGCAAGGACCGATAACAAGAACTATTTTATCAGACTCGCCTGAAAAAACCGACTTAATTTCTGCATCGTTTTTAGCCTTTTGTTCTGCCATTGCCATTGTTAAAGGGAACAGCTCCTTTATTTCCATTGGAATTGGCAATTTTCTTTTAAAATTCATACTCATTTTTGACATCTCCTATTTATATGTATTCCGAGATTTTCAATGACATCAAAAAAGTCGGGATAACTTTTATTTACACATTGGGCATTAATTAAAGTGCCGCCCGTAACACTACACAAAACTGCAAGACTCATAGCAATTCTATGGTCATTATGGCACTCAAGAGGCTCTGCAGGCGCAGTTAAAGCTACCGGAGGGATGTTTATACTATCCTCCAAAACTTCGATATTCACCCCAAATTTTGAAAGCTCCCGCCTCATTGCTTCACCGCGGTCACTTTCTTTAATTTTAAGCCTTTTTGTACCTGTTAAAAGTGCGCCGTTTGTAAGTGCCGCACAAGATATTAAAACAGGACCTAAATCAGGACACTGAGAAATATCAAGCTCACAGTAAGATTCGGAAAGCTTTTTAAAATAATCTACATAAACCTTGTCGCCCTGATTACTGTTATAATCAAGACCAGTTACCTGAACGTCACCTGAACACAAATTAAAAGCGTGTAAAAATGCCGCATTTGACCAATCGCCCTGACAAGTATACTCGCCTGCTTTGTATTTCTGGTTACCCTTTATAAAATAGCCGTCTGTTTTCTTTTGGATTTTTATACCGTAAGCATCCAGAACCTCAATTGTAATATTTACATATGGCTCGCTTTGAAGAGTGCCTGTAATCTCAATTTCGCTATCGCCGTCAAGAAGCGGTAATGCAAAAAGTAAGCCTGTTATAAACTGACTGCTCACATCTCCCGGCACCTTATAAATACCGCTTGTTAAATCTCCACCTGAAATAAGAACGTTATTTTCTTTGTTTAAATAACATCCCTTTTCACTAAACAAATCAATATACACACTCTGAGGTCTTTCCATAAGGCGACCTGCACCGCTGAAGATTGTTTTTTTAGAACAAATAATACTCAGAGGAATTAAAAATCTCAGCGTACTTCCGCTTTCGTTACAAAAAAGTGAGCACTCGTTTTGTCGGGAAGATAAATCCACACCTTTAACGTACACCTGCGAGCCATCAACCTCTACGTGAGCACCCAAGGCTTTAAGACAAGAAACAGTTGCGGTAATATCCTCATTAAAAGAAATATTTTTAATTACGCTTTCACCATCTGCCAACGCCGCACCTATAAGTAACCGATGGGCATAGCTTTTGGAGCAAGGGGCATTAACAACACCTTTTGCCCTTGACGGTGCTATTTCTACATTCATTTTTGCACCTTCTCCAACAAAGAGTCAATCGCTTCAAGGTATCCATTGGTGCCTTTACCGCAGATTGTTTTAAAGCAAGCATTACGTACATAGCTTACCTGCCTGAAATCCTCACGGGAAGCTACATCGGAAATATGAACCTCAACTGCCGGTATTGACACGGATTTTAAAGCATCAAGAATCGCTATGCTTGTATGCGTGTATGCACCGGGATTAATTACAATACCGTCATAAATACCGTATGCAAACTGTATAACGTCTACAATATCACCCTCGTGATTAGACTGAAAGCAGCGTACGTATACACCTTTATCATTACAATAATCCTCTATTTTTTTTACGAGAGAATTATAGTTTTCTGTACCGTAAATATCCGGCTCGCGAATACCGAGCATATTAATATTGGGTCCGTTAATTACAAGTATATCCGTAAAAATCACCTTCAATCCTTTTTGCTACGTCTTCAACACTTCCGCTTCCGTCAATAACAACATCTGCCGCTTCCATATAAAGTGAATAACGCTCGTTATACCTTTTCTCCAGGTCTTGCCTGTTGCTTGACAAGGGTCTGTCGGAAGTTGTTACAAGCAGGTCAATAGGCCTGTTTATAAAATAAACTCTGCCGTTGCCTTTTAAATTTTTTATGTTTTCATCATTAAGTACTGCACCGCCACCGGTTGCAATTATTTTATTATTATCCTTTGAAACCTGGTAAATTACTTCACATTCTGTTTTACGGAAGGCTCCTTCACCTTTTGTTTTAAAGATTTGCGGTATAGTCTCACCTGCAGCTTCAACAATTAAATCGTCTGTATCTGCAAACGATTTTGACAAGCTTTCTGCAAGATATTTACCCACAGAGGATTTACCGCAACCGGGCATACCTATAAGGACAATATTCATTTTATTTTTATATAAATTTTTAAAAATATTTTCTGTCTTTTCCACATCAACAGAACTGCCTATAAATTTTTCTACCGCGTATGCCGCCTGAGAAACAAGCATATAAAGACCGCCTACTGCAACAATACCTTTTTTGCGAGCTTCTATAACAAACCTTGAATTAAGCGGATTATAAACTGCATCAAAAACTGCTTCTACGCAAGGAAATTTGTTAATATCAACTGCCGTATCGCCGGGATTCGGAAACATTCCGCAAGGCGTTGTGTTAATTATAATCTGAACATCGCTATGTTCATTATAAAGCTCCTCATAAGAAACGAAAAAAGCTTTACTTGTACGCGAAACCCTTATAACCTCACAGGCACCCATACTGTTTGAAACTGCAAATGCTGTATTTGATGTGCCGCCGGAGCCTAAAACAGCTACCTTTTTACCGGTCAAAGACACATTATGCCTTTCAATAAGACTTTTAAGACCTGAAAAATCTGTATTATAACCGTAAAGCTTGCCATTTTTATTAACAATGGTGTTAACGGCATTTATAGCCTTTGCTTCGTCGGAAATATAATCAAGATAAGGTATAACATCTTTTTTATACGGAATTGTTACGTTTATTGCCTTAAAGTTTTTTTCTGTCATAAACACCTTTAATTGTTCAGGTGTTAACTCCTGAAGGCAATATTCATAATCTGCCAGAGCATTGTGTATTTCTTTTGAAAAGCTATGGCCCAGATGTTCACCTATACAACCATACTCCATTTTATACACCTAACCAATCAGTACCGAATTTTTGTGATAACAAATCACAAAGCACAATTGCCGTTACACTATCTGCAACTACTCTTGCCCTGTGAACAATACAAGGGTCATGGCGCCCTTTTGTATCAAGAACTGTATTTTCTTTATTAATAAAATCAATTGTTTGTTGCTCTTTTGAAATTGACGGTGTCGGCTTAACAGCGCAAGAAAATACAAGAGGCATACCGTTTGTTATACCGCCGTTAATACCGCCGTTATTGTTTGTTTTTGTTATAACCCTTTCATTTTCATAAGCAAAGCTGTCATTCATTTGGCTGCCTTTAATATCTGCACAAGCAAAGCCAATACCGAATTGAACACCTTTAATTGCAGGGATTGAGAAAAGTGCATGAGAAAGAACACTTTCTACGCTGTCAAACCAAGGCTCACCTACACCGACAGGTAACCCTGTAACAACAGTTTCAAGCACACCGCCTACGCTATCGCCCTCGGCGGCAGCCTTTTCAATATTTGAAACCATCTGTGCACCTTTTTCATCATTGAGAACTGCAAAAGCTTTTTTGTTAAGCAAAGAAATTTCTTCACCTAAATTTTCAAAGCCGTCATCTTCAACTCCGGCACATTTTTTTATATGAGTACCTATATAAATATTTTTAGTTTTAAGTAAATCTATACATATTGCGCCTGCGGCCACAAGACCTGCAGTAACACGTCCGCTGAAATGACCGCCACCGCGATAATCTTCACAACCGTTGTATTTTGAAAAGGCTGTAAAATCTGCATGACCCGGTCTTGCTTTACCGTAATCGGCTGAGTAATCCTTTGACTGAGTGTTTTCATTAGGAATTACAATTGCAACAGGTGTACCTGTTGTTTTACCGTTAAAAACACCGCTCAGAATTTTATATTCATCCTTCTCTTTACGAGGAGTTGAAATTTTGCCTGCCGGTCTTCTTAAATCAAGCTGAAATGAAATAAATTTCTCATCAACAATAACACCTGCAGGAAGACCGTCAATAACTGCACCTATTGCATTACCGTGACTTTCACCAAAAAGAGTTACACTTATATTATTTCCAAATGTGTTTTTCATTTTATATAAGCCTCCTTTATAATATCGTCAAGGTGAGAAAACTCAATAAATTTAAATTCAAAGCTACCGATTTCATTAACAAGGACTGCGTTAACGCCTTGTGAATTTGCCTTTTTATCGTGCCTGAGTGAAGAAAGCAATTCACCTGACGAAAATGAAATATCGGTAGGCAAATTATATTTTGACAACACCCTTTTTATTCTTTCTCTTGCTTCACCTGAGCTAAAAGGCAGCATACCTATTGCAACACATTCACCGTGAAGAAAATCACCGAGACCTGTTGCAGTTTCAATAGCGTGAGCCGCAGTATGACCAAAATTAAGAACACGCCTGAGACCTGTTTCTTTTTCATCCTCTTCCACTACTGCCTTTTTTATTCTGAGTGAGCCCTCAATGACCTTATCAATATTTTCGTACGCATCGTCATTTTCGAGAAGCTTGAAAAGCTCTGCATCAGACGTTGCAGCCATTTTTATACTTTCAGAAAGACCGTTATTGAACTGACGTCTGTCAAGTGTTTTAAGAACATCTGAATCAATAATAACTGCCTTTGGCTGATAAAATGCACCTACTGTGTTTTTATAACCGAAAAAGTCTATTGCAGTTTTTCCGCCAATTGAGGAATCAACCTGAGAAAGAAGCGTTGTGGGAATATTGTAAAATGTTATTCCACGCATATATGTTGATGCTGCAAAGCCGGATAAATCACCAACAACACCACCACCGACTGCAACAATGCAATCGTAACGTGAAAATGCATTTACGTTAAGGATTTCAAGAAGCTCCTTGTACATCTCAAAGGACTTGCTTTTTTCACCCTGTGGAATTGTTTTTATAATCGCATCCTTAAACTGAGAAGCAACAACCTGTGAATACTCTGCAGGCACGCCGCTATCTGTAACCACCAATGCTTTTTTACTTAAGTCCAACCATTGACTTAACTCCTTAATAGCACCGCGTTGCAAAACTATGTTGTAGCTACCCATACTACTTTTAACTTCAAGAATCATTTAGCCTGACGAAAAGCTCGTCTGCCTCCTTTGAAATAAATAATTAATAAGAAAAATCTCTCAAAATTATTACTGAATTTTATTAAATCTGTTGCTCTTTTGCGTATTTACCTACAAGCCTTACGTTTGTACAAACCTTTGAAAGCTTATCTATCATTTCGTGTTCTTTTTCACGTGTAAGACAGCCCTCACCCTCAAGGAAGAAATAATAATTCCATATAACATCCTTTGAAGGTCTGCTTTTAAGTGCTTTAAGATTATATCCACATTCGCCAAAAACAGAAATCGCTTTACCTAACGAGCCTGCCTCATCACGAACCGTAAACAAAATAATAAAGTTATCGTTATCGGAGGAATAATCCTTAGGCACCCTTGAAAATACAGCAAAACGAGTTGTGTTCTGACTATTTTTATTAATTTTTCTGTCAATCAATTTAAGTCCGTATTCATGACCTGACTCAAGACTGCAAATAACACCCAAGGTTTTATCATTCTCAGATGCCACAAACTGAGCAGCAACTGCAGTATTAACCGCCTCTTGTGTTTCATACCCCTTCTGCTCAATAAACTCTGCACATTGTCCGAGTGCCTGAGGATGACTGATAACCTTTGTAATTGTTTTTTCGTCGGCATCCTTTGTTGCAAAAAGATGCTGTTCAATTGCCATATCATATACACCATTAATGAAAAGTGAACCAAAATATGTAAGGTCCATTACCCTGGCAACATCACCCTCATAGCTATTTTCAATAGGCAAAACAGCAATTTCACATTCACCTTTTTCAACTGACTTATAAGCGGCTTTAAAATCCGAATAAGGAACTGCAACTGCATCAGGAAAAATACGTTTTACCGCAAGCTCTGCAAATGCACCCTTAACACCTGAAAAAGCAACGCGCATACCATCGTTAAGCTTACGCTGATAGTCTTTTGAAAGCTTCATTATATTCTTTTGGAAATTAATATAATAAGACCTGATTTCATCATTTTTAACGAGGGCACTGTTTGCCTCAATAAGCTGAGCTTCCCTGACTAAATCTTCAATAGGAAGTCCGTTTACTTTTTTATAAAGCGCAACATCCTCTGCCGCTTTCATCCTTGTTTCAAAAAGGGAAGCAATTTGTTTATCTATATCAGAAATGGTTTGCCTTGCTTTTTGGAATTTAACATCGTATTCGCTCATTTTTTATAATCCTCATAAAGTGCCTTGAACGCAGGAATTGAACGTTCAATTAAATTTGTATCTACACAGTAAGAAATTCTTACAAAGCCTTCAACGCCAAAGCTATCGCTTGGTACAAGAAGAAGGTCAAACTTTTTAGCTCTTTCGTAAAATGCATTTGCATCTTCTTCGAGAGATTTTACAAACATATAAAATGCACCGTGCGGCTTAATAACATTGTAACCGATTTCAGTAAGTGCATTATAAAGAAGATTTCTGTTCTTTTCGTAAACAGATACATCTGCAGTATCATCAAGACACTCTGATATAACGTACTGCATAAGACTTGGTGCACAAACGTAGCCTAAGGCTCTGCCTGAGCCGCATACAGCCGCAAAAACATCTGCACTATCCTTCATTGTAGGTGAAACAAAAATATAACCTATTCTTTCGCCCGGAAGAGAAAGCGCCTTACTGTATGAATAACAAACAAAGGAATTATCGTAAACAGAAGGAATATACGCTACCTTTTCACCTGTATAAACTAATTCCCTGTACGGCTCGTCGGAAATAAGAAAAATCTCTTTACCGTATTCCTCTTGCTTGCTTTTAAGAAGCTCTGCAAGCTTTAATATATCTTTTTCAGGTACTATAACACCTGATGGGTTGTTGGGGGAATTAATAATAACCGCCTTTGTATTTTTGTTAATAGTTTTTTCAAGAAGGTCAAAATCTATTTGCAAATCTTCCTTTTTACAGCTGACAACTACAAGCTTTGCACCTGCCTGCTCAACAAAAACTCTATACTCAGGGAAAAACGGAGCAAAAGCAATAACCTCATCATTTTCTTCTGTAATAGCATTAAGAGTTATTGTGAGAGATGCTGCGGCACCGCAGGTCATATAAATATTAGAAAACTTTGCATCAACACTATATTTGTTTTTAATATATTCTGCGATTTTTGTTCTTACTGACATATCGCCGGGGCCTGACGTATAGCCATGAAGCACCTCTGCAGGAACGGTATTAATAAGACGTGTCATTACGTCTGTTACCTTTTGCGGTGCAGGTACACTCGGATTACCGAGACTGAAGTCAAATACATTCTCAGCACCGATTTCTGCCTTTCTTTTAATACCGTACTCAAAAATTTCTCTGATTACGGAGCTTTTTTTGCCAAGCTCCAACATTTTTGATGAAATCATTTTAATATCCTCCAAATAAAAAATCCGCACACCGTATACTTAATAAAAAGCATAGCAGAATGCGGACTGGCTATATACTGTTGTGTTGCAATTACTTGCAAGCACGAGTGGCACACAGACAATCCTTAACACTATA
>JAZUMM010000096.1:0-4097 GCA_045603625.1 Acutalibacteraceae bacterium
TGCAAGACAGCCAATAAGCTGAATATCAATTTAGCGAGCAAGCGCCCGCGGGCTCCTCGTGCATCACGCCTTTGTTTTCGTAACATTTTTGGCTCGGTAACGGCAAATTGTTACGATACCGAGCATTTTTGGGGCGTTTTATTCCGCATCGTGCACGAGTTGGGGTGAAGCGCCCTTGCGCTTCAAATTGGAATTTAAAAACCGCTTAATGAAAACAAGCTGCAGGGTTTGAGGCGTACTCTAAAGGACAGTAAAAAAGCTGTGCAGATAATTTCTACACAGCTTTTAATTTTGTCTTATACCGTAACAAGCAGGACATTTAGGCGCCTAAATGTCACTTGTTAGGAGAACCTAAAACCCTTTATATATAAAAACGTTATTTGTCTTTGTTGATTTCTTCAAGATAACCGGCTGTAATAACGCCGGATGGTAGTGCAATTATCGCAATACCAAAAGCCGAAGAAAACATTGTGACAATTCTGCCAATTGTTGTTATTGGATAAATATCACCATAACCAACAGTTGTTAGGGAGATGGTTGCCCAATAAATTGCATCAAAAAACGTTTCAAATGAATCGGGTTCAACATTATATATTACAAGCGCAGAAATTAAGATGTAAGCAACTGCCATCGTTGCAACTGCAAACAAAACCTTTTTTTGCTTTCTGAACACATTTGTTATGATATCAAAACTTTTCGAATATCTCAAAAATTTAAAAGCACGTAACACTTTTAATGTTCGCAACAATCTAAATAGCTTTAACAATCTAAAACTACTGTTCAAAATGGTTATAGATGGTAATATTGAAATTAAATCAATAACCGCCATTGGTGTAATTGGATATACAAAGAAGGAAACCACTGATTTTTTTAGTTTATAGTCGGCGGTTATTAAACGCAAAAAATAATCTAAAATAAAAATGGTTACAGTTATGTAATCAATCCACTGAAAAATAGTATTTGTTTCCTTAAAGGCAAGTGGAACAACACTTATAACAATAGTTATCATCATTATAAAATCATAAACATTGCTTAACTTACTATCGTTTTCTGCCGACTCTATTATCGAAAATAATTTCTTTCTCATAATTTATACCTTTTTATTTTGATTTTATCGTTTTAAGTGAAGAAATCAACATTCTGTGGATCGAGCCACATTCATTTTGAGCTTCCTTATAAACTTCTTCGGTCATACAACCTGTCTCAAAAAGAAGTTCTAGCCAATATTCCGTTTCATAGCACTCTTTTTGAGCAATCTCAAGTTTTGAAATAAAATCTTTTGTTCCTTGAGCATATTGGGCTTCGTGTAGGTTTGCTCCAATAGAGGTTGCTGAGCGAAGCAACTGATTTATTAAAACGGATTCTTTGTGGTTTGTTTTCATATCGCGGCAAAGAAAAACGATTTTCTTTGCAAACTCTTTTGCTTTATCTCTTAAAATACTATCAGCCATAGTTATCACCTCTACGTCTATTATACGTAAAAACTGATAGGCTTTCAAGTTATATTCCGACTTTGTCGGAGTGTTATTATTGCCTTACAGCAATAGTGTTATTGAAACCTTGCGGTTTCAGTGATATTTTATTCGCCAATAACTGCCGAAGGCAATATCACTTGGACTCTTGTCCAAATATAACTGCGTAGCAATAGAACTCGCCGCAAGGCGAATAAAACTGGCGTTGTATCCTTACGGGTACAACGCCTTTAACCGAACCTTTTTGTTATATTTTTCTGACTTTAATTATATCTTCATTTGCTGTAAGCTTTGCAATTACAGTATCAGGAATTGCATCTGCTGCAACGAGTGTATATGCATAGTCACCCTTCGCCTTTGAAGAGAAGCCTGTTGTTTCAATACCTGCACTTGTGAAAGCACCAAGAACGTCATTCATTACTGTTAAAACATTATGATGGATAATTGAAACTCTTTCACCCTGCACATCAAGCTCAACGTTAGGGAAATTAACAGAATTTTTAATGTTACCTTTTTCAAGGAACTCTCTGATTTCTACCGCTGCCATATATGCACAGTTTTCTTCACTTTCAGGAGTAGAAGCACCAAGGTGAGGAAGAGCAGTTACACCGTCAACACCAATAACCTCATCTGACGGAAAATCTGTTACATAAGCTGCAACCTTACCGCCCTCCATAGCGTTTACAAGGTCTGCACCGTTAACAAGCTCGCCACGTGCAAAGTTAAGGATTCTTACTCCATCCTTCATTTTTGCAATTGAATCTGCACTTATCATACCCTTTGTATCCTTTGTGCAAGGAAGATGAAGAGTTATGTAATCTGCTTTTTCATATACAGCATCAAGAGAATCAACGTATTCTGTATCTGCAGGAAGCTGGTCTTTAAGAGCATCGTTAAAATATGGGTCATAGCCCACAATTTTCATACCTAAGTTATTTGCAGCAACTGCAACAAGACGACCGATTGCACCAAGACCTACAACACCAAGTGTTTTGCCGAGAATTTCAGGTCCTGCAAATTGTGATTTACCTTTTTCAACAAGCTTACCAACATTTTCGCCTTCGCCCTTAAGTGTTTTGCACCAATCGTAAGCTGCAGCAACCTTACGTGAAGAAAGCATAAGACCTGCAATAACAAGCTCTTTAACTGCGTTAGCATTAGCACCCGGAGTATTGAAAACAACAATACCCTTTTTTGTACATTCATCAACAGGAATATTGTTAACACCTGCACCTGCACGGGCAACTGCCACGGTTTTGGCTGAAAAATCAAACTCGTGCATAGCAGCTGAACGAACAATAATACCATCAGGATTTTCACAAGAATCGGAAATTGCGTATTTTTCGTCAAGCTCCTTAAGACCTATTTGTGAAATTTTATTTAAAGTTAAAATATCGTACATAAAAATCAATCCTTATTAAGTAAAACTTTTTATGAATTTGCTTTTTCAAACTCAGCCATAAATTCAACTAATTTTTCTACACCTTCAATTGGCATAGCATTATAAATAGAAGCTCTCATACCGCCTACTGTTCTGTGACCTTTAATATTTACAAAGCCCGCAGCAGTTGCTTCTTTTACAAATTTTGCATCAAGCTCCTCATCACCTGTAATAAAAGGCACATTCATAAGTGAACGGTCCTCTGCAACAACTGTGCCCTTAAACATTTTGCTGTTGTCAAGGAAGTTATAAAGAATTTCTGCCTTTTTGCGGTTACGCTCTGCAATTGCAGAAAGTCCACCAAGTGACTTAATCCAATCAAGAACAAGCTTGCAGATGTAAATTGTATAGCAAGGTGGAGTATTGTAAAGTGAATCGTTATCTGCATGAATCTGATAATTAAGCATTGTAGGAGTAATATCTCTTGCTTTGCCTAACATATCTTCACGGATAATAGCAATTGTAAGGCCTGCAGGTGCCACGTTTTTCTGTGCACCGCCATAAACCATTGCAAATTTTGAAATATCAAGTGGCTCTGAAAGGAAGCAGCTTGAAATATCTGCAATAAGAGGAATATCGCCTGTATCAGGAATCTGATGATAAACAGTACCGTAAATTGTATTATTAAGGCAAACGTAAACGTAGTCTGCATCAGGTCTGAAATCTTCTTTTGTTGTTTTAGGAATGTAAGAGAAGGTTTTATCTGCAGAGGATGCAACTGCTTTTACATCACCGTATTTCTGTGCTTCTGCAAAAGCCTTTTTAGCCCATTGACCTGTAATGATATAATCTGCCTTACCTGAACCGTTCATAAAATTCAAAGGAATTGCAGCAAACTGTGTTGATGCACCGCCCTGAAGAAAAAGAACCTTATAGTTTTCAGGAATATCCATAAGCTCTCTCAAAAGTGATTCTGCAGATTTTATAATACTGTCAAACACCTTTGAACGGTGAGACATTTCCATAACAGACTGACCTGAACCCTCATAATCAAGCATTTCTGCTGCTGCTTTTTTTAATACTTCTTCAGGTAACATTGATGGACCTGCTGAAAAATTGTATACTCGTGCCATACCACGAACCCCTTTCATATATATGGCGAACAAAATGTTCACAAAAAATAAAAATATTAAAAAATATTATATTACATTATATTTGCATTTTAATGCCCGAAAAGAAATAAA
>JAZUMM010000097.1:0-10047 GCA_045603625.1 Acutalibacteraceae bacterium
GCAAACCATGCGTGATGACTGCTGCTTGTAGCAGTACCATCTTCGTAACATACCTTAGAAAGGGTAGAAAACCTGCATTTTTCAGGTACATTTGATTGTGAAATTATGTTTTCCCAGGTAGGTTGTACGGAAAGAGCGTAATTAACAAGTGGGTCATTGAAGCCGGAGGTTAACCATATAGGCATATCTGCAAGGTTTGCACAAAGAACATTATCAGGTGACCATGCAGGGCAAATAGGGAATGCAGCTGCAAACATTTCAGGGTACGCAATTGCCATTTTAAGTGTCATTTTGCCGCCCATTGAGTAGCCACCAATATAAATTCTTGATAAATCAATATTTTCTGTATTATTTAAAATAAATTCATCAATTGCTGCTCGGAGAGGCTCAATCATTTCATTAGTCCAGGTCATATCAAGCTCTTCTCTTGAGCGGGCAGCAAGAATAAATGCACCGTCAACATCACCAAAGCGTGATTGAAACTCGTCACTTGTCCAGTATGCTATATTGCTTTTTTGTACCGGGTCACCTTCTGCAGCACCGTCACCCATACCATGAAGCCATACAACAAGAGGGTATTTGTTTGTGTCGTTTTCTTTTACAGGTGAATAATAGCGGTAGTCAATGGAGTAACCGTTTTCAACGGGTCCTTCTGCTTTAATAAACTGCTTTTTGAGCTTTGCAATACCATCATCCATAGATACGGCACCTGTGTATATTACAGAAGAGAAAATAAAGGTGAGTACAATTAACATTGCTAAAAATTTTTTAACTTTTTTCATTTTTTTACCTCTTTTCTAAATAGCTTTGTAAATTCAGTATAATGTTTAAGTATAGTGAATGTCAATAGAAATAAAAAAGGACTGTAAAAAATACAGTCCCTGAGATTTATCCTATAGCATCAACAATAAGCTTAACGTGGTCATACACGTATTGGTTTGCATCTTCACCGTGCTCGCCAATTATCTGTACTGTGCCGTTACCTACGATTATTCCGTCTGCACTTGTTTTGTATTTAACAGAGGAATAAGCTGAGTTGTTGCTAACTGCCACAACAACAGGTGTAGCTGTAACAGATTTTATAATTTCAACAATCTTCGGTACATCTGTAATTACTTTACCGTCAAACTCTTTTGATTTAGACGGAGCAAGAAGGTAGATATAGCCTGTTGCATTTTTTGCAATCTCTTTTATTCTATCTTCGGTAGAAGGAACAATGATTGAAATAATATCAACGTCGTACTTATCTGCAATTTCTTTGACTTCACCTTTTTCTTCGTAAGGCATATCCTGAATAATTATTCCGTCAACGCCACATTCCTTGCAACGTGCAAAGAATTTATCGTAGCCGTATCTGAAAAGTGTATTAAGATAAGCAACAAAAACAATGGGAAGAGAAACGGTTTTTGTAACGTCCTTTACCATATCAAAAACCATATCTGTTGTGCAACCGCCCTCTGCAGAAAGGGCACGGATGTTTGCTTCCTGAATCATCTGACCTTCTGCAACAGGGTCAGAAAAGGGTATGCCGATTTCAATAAGTGCGGCACCTGCATTTTCCATTTCTTTAATATATTCTGCAGTTTTATTAAGTGATGGGTCACCTGCAGTAAGAAAGCCGAGAACGGCTTTTTTGTTTTCAAAAGCAGATTTAATTTTACTCATGTAAATCAACTCCTCTGTATCTTGCAATAGCGGCAACGTCCTTGTCACCTCTGCCTGAAAGGCAACAGATTATAATGTCATCCTTGCTCATTGTAGGAGCAATTTTCATAAGGTGAGCAACTGCGTGCGAAGATTCAATAGCGGCAATTATACCTTCTGTTTTTGCAATATATTCAAAAGCATCAACTGCTTCCATATCTGTAACAGGTGCATATTGTGCTCTGCCGATATCCTTAAGGTATGCATGCTCAGGGCCAACGCCCGGATAGTCAAGACCTGCAGAAATTGAGTAAACAGGAGCAATCTGACCGTATTCATCCTGACAGAAGTAAGATTTCATACCGTGGAAAACACCAACGGAGCCTGTTGCCATTGTAGCCGCAGTTTTGTCGGTATCTGCACCGAGACCTGCAGCCTCGCAACCGATAAGCTGAACTTCTTTATCGTTAATGAATTCATAGAACATACCCATTGCGTTACTACCGCCACCAACACAAGCCATAACAACAGTTGGGAGCTTGCCTTCTTTTTCAAGAATCTGAGCACGTGCTTCTTTACTTATAACACTCTGAAAATCTCTTACAATCATAGGGAACGGGTGCGGACCCATAACAGAGCCTATAACGTAAAGAGTATCTTCGGTGCGTTTTGCCCATTCGCCCATAGCTTCGTTAACAGCATCCTTAAGTGTCATTGTACCACTTTCAACAGCATTTACCTTTGCACCAAGAAGCTCCATTCTGTAAACGTTAAGAGCCTGGCGGATTGTATCCTCTTTACCCATAAAAATTTCACATTCAAGGCCTAAAAGTGCGGCGGCAGTAGCAGTTGCAACACCGTGTTGACCTGCACCTGTTTCTGCAATAATTCTTGTTTTGCCCATTTTTTTAGCTAAAAGAGCCTGACCGAGAACGTTGTTGATTTTATGTGAGCCGGTGTGGTTTAAGTCTTCTCTTTTGAAGTAAATTTTTGCACCGCCCAAATCCTTTGTCATTTTTTCTGCATAGTAAAGAAGAGATGGTCTGCCTGCATATTCCTTTAATAAAGTATTTAATTCGTCGTTGAAGGCTTTGTCGTTTTTGTAAAACTCATAAGCTTCTTCTAATTTGTGGATTTCATCCATAAGAATTTCGGGGATGTATTGTCCGCCGTGAATTCCGTATCTGCCTTTTGACATAAACTTTCCTCCTATATTTGTCGGGAAAATAAAATGTCCCCGACAATAACTTTTGCTATTGTCAAGGACGATAAATCTTTACCGTGGTGCCACCTTGATTTGTGTAGAACACACTCTCTGCGGAATACTATCATATTCCCGGCTACTAACGTAAGCCAGCACGTCTCGGAATACTAAGCACTAAATGCCTTTGACCGAGCCCTCAGCGGTCCATTTGATAAACTGCGTTCTGCAAGGTTCCAGCCAAGCCTCGCTCTCTGTAAGTGCACGTTTTACCTTTATCTCCGCCTCATCGGTTTCAATATTTAATTATTTTTAGTATACTCCGTTTTATTGATTTGTCAAGAGAAAATGTTGTAAGTTCTTATTTATTTAACCATTTATCCATAAGCAAACGCATAAACAAACCGCCTTGAACTGTACGGTGCCTGAAGCCTACCATTCTGCCGCTTTTTGTATCATACCAGTCAGTAAGCGGTGCCCTTGAGGAGCTTTCGTTATAAGTTTTCCATAAAGGTGAGAGGAATTCCTCAAAGGTTTTTTTGTCGCTTGCCATAGAGCCGACCCATACAAGCCAGTCAGATTTAGTGTAATCTGCTCTTGAATCAAGAGGCATACCGTATTTATTAAAATGCTTTTTGTTGTTTTCCAATTCTCTGTCCATAAGTTCCTGCGAGAAAAGGTTGGTTTTCCACGCTCTGTCCCATACCATATTGTATTTCATTGAAAAACCGTCAGGGCTGTCAAAGGTGAGCTTTGTTGTGCCGTCAGGATTAATAGCAGTATTCTTCCAGTTTTCTGCCATTTTTTCTGCTTCTTTTCCATAATATTCAGCTTTTTCTTTATTGCCGGTCATATCCATAATAATAGACATACCTTTAAGACCCATAATTGCTTTAAGTGATAAGTTGCAGTTGTGGGCAAGGTGACCTGCAAAGTCATCGGTACAAAGCTGGTTACCTGGGTCTGCACCGTATTCAATAAGGTATTTGCTCCATTTTTCAAGTATATCAATGTGTTGTGCAGCAAAAGAAGCATCGTTTTCGGCAAGTGCAATGTTTGTTTCCATAACAAGCATATTACCGCATTCCTCCACAGGCATTTGATATTTAAGCTGATTTTCGCCATAGACCTGACCGTTAACGAGAGGGTACTGACCTGCATCGTGAGGTGCAAAATCAAATTGCCATTCTTTACTGAGAGCATATTTATAAATGGGGCGAAGCATACCCTTACAAAGCTCTGTGTTATAAAGCAAAAAGAGAGGTGTTGATGGGTAGCTTACGTCAACGGTTGCGGCACAGCCGTTTGACCAGCATTCTTTTGAAATGAAAAGAATTTCACCGTTTTCATCAACTACAAGCTTGTGCGCCGCCATAACCTGACGAATTGCAAGTAAAAGAATATCTGCGTATTTTTCACCGCCTGATTTTACTGCATCAATGTAAAGTGCTTTTGAAAATTCGCAACAGGAATTGTATACGTCAGCATAGTCTTCTGATGCTTCTTCAATAGCTTTAAGAATAGTTTTGCCATCTTTATTCCAGAAGGATTTTAAATGCTTGCCGAAATATTCTATGCTTTCAATATCATCGTAAGCGAAAAGGAAAAGTGTGCCTTCGTCGGCATTTGGCTCTGCAACTGCGTGAATGTTGCCACGACCATCTATAACATCTTCATAAACTAAAGAGCTTTTACCGTTAATTGCAAGGTGTACGTAGCCCCAGTCAATGCATATATCATCTCCGCTTTCGTGTAAAGGTTTTTGCTCTATGTTGCCCATGCGCATACCCTTAAGCCCGTTTGAAAACGGTGTTTCTTCTGCTTCAACCTCGTTTTGCCACGGCTTTTGAAGGCATAACTCTTCAGAAACGGCAACGTCAATTTTAACTGTGTGGTCTTTGCCGTCGTTACTGTGCCAGCTTACGTTAAGGTATGAAACCGGACGTGTTAAAATTTCATAATTATGAGGTAGCAACGCAGATGTAAAAATTGCATTGAGCGTGATTTTTTCATTTTCAAAGGTTACGGTTGTGGAAAATGCATCATAATCAATTTTTGTTTGTGTGAGCTTGAGATAATCTTTATGGTAACCTAAAAAAGAATACCTTTCACCGTCAATATATACTGCACCTAAAACAGAGTTTTGCTTTCCTGACCAGAATTCTGTGGGAGCAAAATTTATTGTTTCATCAGGTGACCAAATTGAAAAATAGGGGTCAATTGTTATAAGGGGTATTGCAGGTGGGCGGAGTTTCATAAAATCAGTCCTTTTTGATAATATATTTTCATATTAACACTATTGTATAAATTTTACAATTAAATTGCAATAATTATACTTATATGATAATATTACTATATATACACTTTGGAGGGGTATTATGGGAAGAAAGATTATAATCGCCGGTGGCGGACACGGTGGTATTACAGCCGGTATGCTTCTTTCACAAAACGGCTTTGATGTTGAAGTATATGAGCGTAACAGTCGCGAAAATATGGGGTATGACTGGACAGATATTTTTAATCCGCGTTCACTTGCAAAGGTAGGCTTGCCGTTGCCTGATAAAGATTTGTTTGAATATAAAACTGATATGAGCTTTTATTCACCCAATGAAAAAACAAGAATTACTCAGCACGTTCCTGATAGTGAAAAAGAAATTAAAATGGAGCGAAAGGATATTTACAATTATTTGATTTCCAATGCTGAAAAAGCAGGCGTGAAGTTTATTTATAATTGTGGTATTCAAGGTGTTATTGTTGAGGGTAAGACTGTTGTTGGTATAAAGACCGATAACGGTGATGTTTACGGTGACCTTGTTATTGATGCCTGCGGTTGTGATTCTGTTGTAAGAGCAAGTCTTCCTGAAGAGTTTGGCGTACAGGCTCAGATGGGTGATTTTGAAAAATTTTATATTTACAGAGCATTTTTCAACAGAGCATCTCAGGAGCCGGTAGAAGACCCTTTCAAAATATGCCTTTTATCAGAGGGAATACTCGGTATAGGTTGGATTGCAACTGAAGAAAATTACACTGATTTACTTGTGGGTAGATTTGAACCCTTCAGTATGGAAGAGGCACAAAGAACTGCCGAGTATTACAGATGTAAAAATCCGTCCTTGGGAACAGAGGTGCTCAGAGGTAACTATTTTGCACAGATTCCTGTACGTCAACCGCTTTCTAAAATGGTTGCAAACGGATATGCGGCAATTGGCGACAGTGCGTTTATGACCTTCCCTGTTACAGGAACAGGTATTGCAAATTCTCTTAGTGCATCTGCTATGCTCGCAACTGTTGTTATTAAAAATAAAGATAAAGATTATACAGCGGACGTGCTTTGGGAGTATCAGAGAGAGTATTATAAAAAAATAGGTAACGGGCTTGCACCTATTGCAAAGGTTAAGCTGCTTCTTACACAGATTGAGCCTGAGGATGTTGATTATATTTTTGATAACGGTATTGTTACGTCACAGGAGCTTTCTGTTTCTGCAGAAATGTTTAAGGTTGATATTCGTGAATACCTTAATAAGCAAACCTTATTACGTGGAAAAGCTATTATGGTTAATAAAGGCGTGCGCAAAAAGCTTCTCGGGCTTGTTGGTGAGATGGCAAAGATTTTTGTACTTCTTCAGTCAATGCCTAAAGAATACAACGAGCAAAAGGTTCTTGATTGGGCAAAAAAATACGATGCATCTTTTTAAAAGGAGAAAAGTATGAACATTTTTAAAAAGCTTATAAATTCAGGTACTCCTGAGGGATGGCAAACAACGAATAAGGAGCGAAAAAGCTATTATTCATATTTTACAGGGCAGAACATTTTTTATGCGCTCATATCATCCTGTCTTACGACGTATTTTGTTTTTATCGGTGTTGACCCTATAAAAATTGGTAGTGTTATGCTTGCGGTTAAGGTATGGGATGCACTGAATGATGCAGTTTTTGGTGTTATATTTGATGCTGTTAAGTTTAAAAGCGGTCATAAGTATTTGCCTTGGTTACGTATTTCATTGTTGTTGATTCCCATTACAACAATTGCAATGTTTTCAATACCTAAAGGTGCAGAGGATACAACAAAGGTTGTATGGTTTGCAATAACTTATCTTATATGGGATACAGTTTATACTCTTTGTGACGTTCCTATTTACGGTATTATTACTGTTATGACAGATAACGTTGATGAGCGTAACAGTATGATGTCTTATAAAAGTATATGGGGCGGTGTTGGTGGCTTTGTGGCACCGGCAGTTGTTGCATTTCTTGTAAGCGAAAAGGTTGGCAGTAATTATGCTGTTGCGGTAATTATTTGCTCGCTTGTAGCCCTTGCGACAATGACACCTGCTTGCAAAAATCTGAAAGAACGTAATCAGTTGCCTGAAGAGGAAGCATTTTCTGTATCAAAAATGTTAAAGTATCTTGTGAAAAACAAGTATCTTCTTCTTTACTACATTGGGTTCTTTTTCTATTCAAGCGTAAACTATGTTGCCGCACTTAATCTGTTGGCATCGTTTTACTTGTTTAACGATTCGTTATTCATAACAATTATCGGTTTTGCAGGTGCGCCATTTGCGTTTCTCGGTTCAATGGTGGTTCCGCGACTTGTACGTAGATTTGATAAAATGACAGTATTCAGGGTAAGCACACTTGCAACAGTTATTCTTGGTGTAATAATGTGGATTGTGGGTTATAAAAATCCGATTTTGTTTGTTATTATTTCAATTTTAAAATCAATTCCGACATCTACAATGGGTGTTATGCTCTTTATGTTTACACCTGACTGTGCAGAATACGGTAAATTTAAAACGGGTATTGAAGCAAAGGGTATAACATTTTCAATTCAGACTTTTATGGTTAAATTGACAGGTGCAATTTCCAGTTCGTTATCTGTTATGCTTTTAGGCTTGCCTATGGTAGGTTGGAAAAATGTTGAAGCAGAAAACTTTGAACAGCTTCAGGCAATGGCGGTTACACAGACAGATAGTGCTCTTGACGCTTTCTGGTTCATTTATGCTATGATTCCTTCAATCGGATATTTACTTTCATACATTGTCTGGTGCTTCTATAATCTTAAGGATAAAGACGTGCAGATAATGGCTAAATGTAATACAGGTGAAATAGCTAAGGAAGAAGCAGAAAAAATGTTATCAAAAAAATATTAATGCGAGAATTTCAGGTAAATACATTTTAAAGTTAAGATGCTTATAACTGGTTAACAAGGTCATTAGTTCAGGTGAACATAATAATAAATCAGAATGGTACAGTAATATAGCTTATGAAAAATAAAAAAACAAATATTCAAAAAATTTCATTGACTGCAATGTTTATTGCTATGGCATTTGTTTTGCCCTTTGTAACAATGCAGATTGAATCAATAGGTGATATGCTTTGCCCTATGCATATACCTGTTATAATATGCGGCTTTGTGTGTGGAGGTCCTTGGGGCTTGCTGGCAGGACTTGTTTCACCCTTGTTACGTTCACTCGTACTAGGTATGCCTGTAATGTACCCTACAGCTATTGCAATGGCATTTGAGCTTGGTACATACGGCTTTGTGGCAGGCCTTGTATATAAAAAAACGCCTTCTAAAAAAATATACACGTACGTTTCTCTTTTGGCGGCAATGGTTACAGGACGTGTTGTATGGGGTGTGGTGCGCTTTGCATTGTTTGGCTTTGATGTAGGAAAATTTGGCTTTGAGGCTTTCTGGGCAGGTGCAGTTTTAAATGCAATTCCGGGAATAATTGTTCAGATAATACTTATACCTGTAATTGTTATAGCTATCCAAAAGCTTACAAAAAATAAAATATAACATAATAATATAAGACGGTACACTCAAAAAAGTGTACCGTCTTTTTTTATTTACTAAGCTCTGCAACTTTTTTTAATATATCCATAGATGGACCGGGTATTCTTCCTAAATGGTCAGGACCAACGTTAATGAGGTAATTTATACCTAAATCGTTAAGGTGTTTTTTGTTTTTGTAAAGCTCTTCGGGAGATTTCCAGTTGTGGTCCCTGTAAGAGAAGCCCCAGGAGTTATTTAAGGTGCAGGCTGATTCATAAAGGCCATATTTACTTGGCTTGAAGCCGTCAATGCTTTGGTAGTTAATACTGCTTTCAGGTGCAAGGCAAAGCTTTTGCCATTCTTCTTTGCTTGCAGGTATTTCGTTATCCCCTAATGAAACGTAATCGTATGCACCGTTACCGAGACGGGAGTTAATTAAACAATCAGGCTGCAAGGCTTTAACTGTGCTATAAATTGTGGTGCTCTGCTCTTTTGTGAGAGTCATTGGTACATCAAACCAAGCGAGGAAAACATCACCGTAATTTGACATAATCTCTTTGATTTGGGGAAGGATTTTACCCTCAAAGCAGATTGAAAAATCTTTTTCGTCTTCATTAGGAAAATCCCAGCTGTTATCCCATGTAACACCTGAGCAACCCATATGGTTTGAGAGGTAACCGCCACCGTGTTTTTCGTGCCAGTCAAGGTCCTGAGAATAGTAAAATCCCAGCTTTATACCGTGTTTTGCACAGGCGTTTGCAAGCTCGTAAATAATATCCTTTTTATATGGCGTTGCATCTACTACGTTGTATTTATCTACCTTGGAATGGAATAAGGCAAATCCATCGTGGTGTTTTGTGGTAACCACAAAATATTTCATACCGCAGTCCTTTGCAAATTTAATTATACTGTCGGCATCAAAATAAATAGGGTTAAAAACCTTTGCAAGCTGCTCGTATTCCTTTATAGGTATTGCAAAATGCGAGCCTATCCACTCTGCATAGTTGTCACCGAATTTACCCTTGTATTCGCCACCGAGTACAGAATAAAGGCCAAAGTGCATCATCATACCATAACCGGCATTTTTAAAAAACTCAATATTATTCATAATTATTTACCTGCCAAAAACGGATTATTTGGTTGAGCCTTTTTACTTTGTATAATTTCCGGCAAGTCTTGCTTATCAATCCATTCTTCTGTGTAACCACAGTTACAGCAAATGTATCTGTTTAGGGTGAAATGAGTTATCCGAACCTGCCTAAAAGCAAGTATTTTCAAGCCTTTTGGGTGTTTCGGTCTTGAAAGGCGTCAGCCTATCTTCGCCCTCAACACCAAAAATCCAATAAAAATCTTTCGCTTTTAGGTCGAAGATTTTATACAGTGCGGATTTTTGGTCAGCCAAGGCAAAAACGCAGCTAATCCTTTC
>JAZUMM010000098.1:0-14939 GCA_045603625.1 Acutalibacteraceae bacterium
TGCTCATCCTATGACTCTTTACGTATACGCTACAGGTGATGCTTATAACGATATTGTGAATATCAAAAAATTAGTTGACTATTATGATCCAAACGGCCAACCTGCCGGTGATGCAGACGGTTCAACTGATGGTTCAACAGACGGTTCAACAGACGGTTCAACCGATGGTTCAACAGGTGGCACAACAGGTGGTACAACAGGTGGCACAACAGGTGGCACAACAAGCGACGTTGTGATTTCTGATGGTACAACATCACTTGTAAAGGTTGACCTTGCATACATAAACAAAGAAGCTGCACAGGCAATCATCTCAACATTTGGTTATGATGTTGAAGTTCTTGGCCTTGACCTCTATGAAAAGAGAATCTGGCTCCAGGGTGAATCAAGCGAAGTAAATGCAGCTGTTGCAAGAATCAAAGAAAATGATATTGCAGACAATAATACAGACAGAACATTCTTCGTATACGACCTTAAGAATATTGTTGCTTCTGAACTTCAGAGCAAAATCGGATATGTTGATATTGAAGATGTAGAGTTCTACTTCGGTTCATATCCACAGCTTACAAAATCAATTATGGTTTATTGCCCGACAAACAAGGTTGAAGATGTTAAAGAAATCATCGCTTCTCTTGATAACAACATGGGTGATATGTATTATCCGATAGCAACAATTACAAGTGCTGATGAGCTCGCAACTCTTGCTAACAAAGAAGAGCTTGTTGTTAAGCTTATCAACAATCCTTCAATCTCAGTTACAAGCTTCCAGCTTTCAGGCGACCTTGATGCTTCAGACGAAAACATTAAACATGTTCTTTATGTTTACGAGTCACCTGAAAATATTGACCTTATCCTTGATATGTGGTCAAGATTCTAATATTTGTGGAGTTGATTTAAATGGAATTCCTTAACCAACCAAGTATATATCCCGTAACGCTTGAGCAATTGCTCAGGCTTACGGTTGAAAAGAAAGGCTCCGACCTTCATATAGTTGTTGGCATGCCACCTTGTATCCGTATTGACGGCGACATCATTAAGCAGGATCTTCCCCCTATGAAACCGGCTGATGTTGAAAATATGCTTATGCAGATTATGTCTGATAAGAACAAGCGTGACCTTCACGACAACCTTGAGTTAGACCTTTCTTATGCAGTTCCTCAATGCGCACGTTTCAGAGGAAACGTAATTGTTCAAAGAGGTACACTTGCAGCGGTTTTCAGGGCAATTCCATTTGAAATTCCTACTCTTGATAAATTAGGTCTTCCGGCAGACGTTCGCAGGCTTTGTACTCTTCCTCGTGGACTTATTCTTGTTACAGGTCCTACCGGTTCCGGTAAATCAACAACGCTTGCAGCTATGATTAACCATATGAACTCTAACTTTGAATATAATATGGTTACAATTGAGGACCCGATTGAATTCCTTCACTCACATAAACGTTCAATTATAAGACAACGTGAATTGGGTGGCGATACGCTTAGCTTTAATAACGCTTTAAGAACTGTTCTTCGTCATGACCCTGACGTTATTATGATTGGTGAAATGCGTGACGCAGAAAGTATCAGTATTGCGCTTACTGCGGCTGAAACAGGACACCTGGTGCTTTCCACACTTCATACTCAGACTGCACCGCTTACAATTGCCCGTATTATTGACTCTTTCCCGAGTGAACAACAAAATCAGGTCAGAAGCCAGTTGTCAAATACACTTCGTGCAGTTATTTCACAGCAGCTTCTTCCTCGTCTTGGTGGTGGCCGTGTTTCTGCTGTTGAATATATGGTTGATACGCCTGCTATACGTAATATGATTCGTGAAGGTAAAGACCACCAGATTTACAGTACAATGCAGACTGCTCAAAAAGAGGGTATGCAAACAATGGACCAGGCTCTTTTGAAGCTTCTCAGAGAGCAAAAAATTACAAGAGAATCAGTTCTTGAAAACTGTGTTGAAAGAACAGAAATTCTTCGTCAGATGCAAATGTATTAATAAAATATTTTTGCAAAATTGCTATACTATATATATATGTAGCATTTGAACGACATTTCAGATTATTTTCGGTATAAATGCTATACTATAATATATATTCTCACAAAAGGGGGATAACTTTGGATTTTACGTATGAAGCCCTGAACAGACAGGGTGAATCCATAACAGGTAAGGTTGTAGCCAATTCAACCTCCGAAGCGTACGAAAAATTACGTGAGGCAGGCGTTGTTGTTACAAATCTTAAAGAAACCACTGTAAAGAAAAAGAAAAAAGGCGGTAAAAAGGTTACTCTTTCAGATATGTCTTTGTTCTCAAGACAGCTTGCAGCTATGATTGGTGCAGGTATTCCTGTTACACAGGCTATGAGTACACTTGTTAACCAAACAACTAACCCTACACTTTCAAATGCAATTAAAGAGGTTGCTTCTGATGTTGAAGGCGGTGCAGCTCTTTCAGATGCTTTCAGTGCACAAAAGCCTATATTCTCAGACCTTTTCTGCTCTATGATTGCAGCGGGTGAAATGGGCGGTATGCTTGATAAAACCTTGCTTGCTATGTCCAACCAGTTACATAAAGATAAGCAGCTCAAGGATGCTATTAAAGGTGCAACTCAGTATCCTAAAATGGTTGGTGCGCTCGCAATTGTTATTTGTATTTTCATGATTATCTTTATGGTTCCGACCTTTAAGAGTATGACTGACGGTGCAGCAGACCTTAACCCAATTACACTTTTTATTTACGCTTTATCTGACCTTTTGAGAGAAAAATGGTTTATAGTTTTCCCTGCAGTTGGTGTATTTATTTTCCTTTTAGTTCAGTTAATTAAATCACCACCGATTAAAAAATTCTGGGAAAATCATAAAATGCAGGCTCCTATTGTTGGTGAGCTTATTTCAAAAACAATCTTTGCTCGTTTCTGTCGTATCTTTGCAACACTTGTTGCAGGTGGTGTTACAGCGGTTAAAGCACTTGAAACCGCAGGACCGACATCAGGCTCACAGCTTGTTGAAGATGCAGTTACAAAAGCAATTGAAGATGTTGAAAACGGTAGAACAATTCACGAAGCGTTGGATGAGCCTCAAATATTCCCGCCAATGGTTATCAGTATGATTGCTATCGGTGAAGAAGCAGGTTCACTTCCTGTCATGCTTGATAAGGTTGCTGAGTTCTATGAAGAGGACGTTGACTCCATTGCTAAGAACTTGGGTGCGGTTCTTGAACCTATTATGCTTGTTTTACTTGGTTCTGTAGTTGGTTTCCTTATTATTGCTCTTTACCTTCCTGTTTTCCAGGCAACAACATCTTACCAAGGTTAAAAAAATTAAAATCAAAATATATTCTTTTTGCAAGGGAGAATGATATAAAATGGCAAAATCAATCAGTGCAGTCGGCATTGAATATAATGCATATGAAATGAAAGCCGTTGAGCTTACAAAAGCGGCTGACGGTTCAATCAGTGTAACAGGTTGTGCAGCTGTTCCGCTTCAGGAAGGCGTAATGGGTGAGGGCATTGTTACAGATAGCTCTGTTTTTACGGCTTGTTTAAATGATTTATATGAACAGGGCAAATTTAAAAAGGATTCAAATATTGTTGTAGGTGTTAATAACGAGAACGTTATTATGCGTTACGCAACATTCCCGAAGGTTCCTCAGGATAAGTTGAAAAGTGTTGTTACAATGCAAGCGCAGGATTTCATTCCTGTTCCTGTATCAGAGTTGACTCTTGACTTTGTTGTTGTTGATGAAACAACAGATGATGATGATCAGCCTGCACTTAATATGATTCTTGTTGGTGCAAGAAATACAATGCTTGCTAACTTGCTTCAGAACTTTGAAGCAGCAAAGTTCGAGGTAACAGATATCGATAGCTCATACCTTGCATGGTGCCGTGCGGCAATCAATGAAGCTGCCGATGACTCTACTTTTGCATATCTTGCACTTACTGATGACGTTCTTAATTTCGTTGCAGTATCAGATAAGGAAATTAAAATGGTTCGTTCAATCAACGTTCCGGACAGAGCAATTATTGAAGTTAAAAAAGCGTTCCATTCACCACAAGAGGTTACTTCAATGGAAATGGATACAATTATTGAGCTTCTTCAGTCAGAGCTTTCTTCTTCAATGAACTATTTCCAGATGCAAACAAATATTATTCTTGAAAAAGTTTTATTTAACACAGCATCTCAGCTTGAAGCAGAAATTGCTAAGCAACTTGCAGAAAGATGCTATGTTCCTCTTGTTGTTCCTACATTCTATAATGATATGGCAACAGCAACATTCGCACCAAAAAATTACGCAGGCTGTATTGGTCTTGCAAAAGTAGGATTGGAGGCATAACAAATGAAATATAAAGTTAGTTTGCTTCCTGAGAAAAACAGAAAGCGTATACTTGGAAAAAGAAAAGCTGAAAAAGGCAGAGGTATTGCTAACATTGTCATGCTTATTCTTCTTGCAGGTGTGTTACTTTCACTTTGCGGTAAGATTTTAGCAGACGTTACTCTTGAAGAAATTCAAGATAAAAATTCTGAGTGTCAGAATGAAGTTGCACTTCTTCAGGAATACAGAAGCATTAATACTGCTTTGCAGACAAAGCTTCAGCTTATAGAAAAAATTAAAATTTCCGAGCCTTCACTTTATAATTTCCTTGCAAAAATCAGTAATGTTGAGCATGCAGGTGTAACTATAACAAACCTTACTTGTGAGGATTGGAAAACAACTCGTGTATGTACAATTACAGGTACATCAATGTCAAGAGAAGCATTCAATGATTTCCTTACAGCTATCAACGAAATTGAAGGCGTATCAAAAGCAGATTGCACAAGCTACGTTGCTACAATTGTTGATGGCAGAGACTTTGAAAATCAATTCTCAATTACAATTACCTGCTCAGGCGGTGCTGCTCCTATCGTTTCAGAAACAGCAGCAACAACCACAGCAGATACAACAGCTGCAGCATCTTAAGGAGGTGGAGAATCATGGCTGAAAAGAAACAGAAAAAACAAGCTACACAAATTGACGTTAAAGATTTAACCAGTTCTCCATACTTCGTTGTTGGTCTTATGTCTTTTGTATGTGTTGCTATTTTGGTAGTAATGGTATTTGTTATGTTAGATATTAACAAAACAAAAAAAGAAATTATAGATGCCAGATACGTTTATGAGCAAAACGTTAAGGAGGTTGCGCTTCTTGAAGAGCTCAAAGCAAAAAGCGAAGTGGCAGAAAAACAGCTTGAAGAGTGTAAAGATGTTCTTCCCGATTCCTTAGGTGATGTTTTTGAGCTTCAGGAAGAGGTTGTTGGTAAATGCAATGCTTTTGGTCTTGATGTTCTTACAATTGACCAGACGGTTGCAAAGAACGAAACAAATGAGGTTGTGTTTACAATTTCATTAGTTGGCTCATTTGAAAATATTTATAATTTTATGAATTATTATTCAAATCTTGAACAGATTCATAGATTTGATTCCATTTCTTTAACCAAGGGTCAGGATGGTACTTATAGTGCTACATTGTCACTTGCAATTCTTTCAGAGCAAGGCGCAGATGGTGCTCTTGGTGCAGTAGTAGACCAGGCAGTTGCAGACGTAACAGCATAATTTTCAAATAATCGGTTAATTAGTGTAAAAAAGGGGTTATTCATTTTGGCAGACATGAACGTAATTATTCCCGGTAGTGTTGAGTTTTTCCTTATACAGGATGGCAAAATTACTGAGGAACAAGTCAGAGAAGCACAATTAAATATACAAGACAGTAAGGTTGAGCTTACAACTGAACTTGTAAATTTAGGCTATTGTACAGAACTTGACGTGGCACGTGCAATGGAAAAGAAAACAGGCTACAGGCTTGTTTCTATTGAAGAGGTTGGTATAAACTTTGCAATTGCAAACATTATTCCACCGGAACTTATAGCAAAAAGAAGAATATTACCTCTTTATCAGGACGAAAAGAAGTTATTCGTTGTAATGCGTAATCCAAATGACCTTGGTGTGCGCGATAACCTTTCTGTTCGTACAGGCGGTCTTGAAATTGTTCCGCTCATTTCAACTGAGTCAGAGCTTAATGCCGCTATCGATACAATAGTTAATAATGCTAGTAATATTGATACTTATGAGGATGAAGAAGCTGAAAAGGAAGAAGAGCTTGCAGCACTTGATGAACTTGCTGCAGACGAGAAGCCTGCTGTTCAGCTTGTTAACCAGGTTATTACAAACGCTGTAAAATCCGGCGCATCCGATATTCACTTTGAACCAATGGAGAAGACAATGCGTGTTCGTCTGCGTATAGACGGCGTTCTTCATGAAGTTCTTCAGAACCCTATTAAATTACACAGTTCAGTTGCATCCCGTGTTAAGGTTATCGGCGGTATGGATATTGCTGAAAGGCGTATCCCTCAGGACGGTCGTACAACAGTTAAGGTAGATGACAGAACCTTCGATATTCGTATTGCTGTTCTCCCTTCAGTATACGGCGAAAAAATTGTTATGCGTCTTCTTGAACGTGGTGCAAAATCTGTTCAGCTTAAGGATATTAAATTCTCTCCAGAACAATTAGGCAGATTTACAAAAACAATTTTTATGCCATACGGCTTTATGCTTGTTACAGGTCCTACCGGTTCAGGTAAATCAACAACACTTTATGCAACACTTGCAGAGGTTTCAGATATTTCAAAGCACGTTATTACTCTTGAAGACCCTGTTGAACGTCGTATGCAAGGTATCTGTCAGGTACAGATGAACACTCGTGCAGGTATGACCTTCGCAGCAGCTCTTCGTTCTGTTCTTCGTGCCGACCCGGATATTGTCATGGTCGGTGAAATTCGTGACGGCGAAACTGCAAAAATCGCTGTTGAATCTGCTCTTACAGGACATATGGTTTTCTCAACACTCCATACAAACGATGCTCCGTCTGCAATTACTCGTCTTGATGAAATGGGTGTTGAACCATTCCTTACAGCATCATCTCTTGTAGGTGTTCTTGCTCAGCGTCTTATTCGTGTGCTTTGCCCACGTTGTAAAGAAGCAGTTGAGCTTACATACCGTGAAATCCGTAACAGTATTGAGGATTTCCCGATTCCTGAAGGCAAAACTCTTGATGATACAACAACAATTTATCAACCAAAGGGTTGTATTGCTTGTTCAAATACAGGCTATAAAGGTCGTCAAGGTGTATTTGAATTTTTACAGGTTACTAATGAAATTAAACAGCTTATTCTTAAACGCTCAGGTGTTCAGGAAATTAAAGACCTTGCAGTATCTCAAGGTATGCATACTCTTCGTCAGGAAGGTATTGATAAAATTCTTGAAGGTACAACATCAATCGAAGAGGTTCTTCGTGTTCTCGTATAATATAAGTGATTTTAAATTTACAACAACTCGTAGGTAATTATAAAAGTTGAGGTTTTTATCTTAGTGTATTTCACTACTCAAAAGGGGTTGAGATTATGAACATTATAACAAAAAGGAATGGTATAGCACTTGTTGCAGTACTGGCAATTCTGCTTGTCCTCACTCTTCTGTTACCGCTTATGTTCAATATGTCAGAAGGGGCTATGGAAGCAGCTATGACAGGTACAGATGAACAAAGAGCGTCATATCTTGCCCGTACAATGATTGAATTTACCGTTGGTGCCTTCCAGGGTATATATGATGATGCCGAGGAGGATGAATTTAACGGTTACCAGATACCGGATGACCCTTCAAAGGTTACCGATGAGCTTAAAGGTACCGCACTTTATAAATTAGACCAGTTCCTCAAGGTAACAAAGTCTATGGATGTAAGTATAATGTATATGTACAGGAATCCTGCAGTTGCTTACCCTGAAGGCGTTGTGGCACCTATTCAGAATCCGGACGAAAGTGATGCAGACTACCGTAAAAGGTGCCTTGTAGCATATAAAGATTATATGGAAACAGGTGTTATTTATTCAACAACTGTTCCGGCAGGCTACACACAGGCAGATGCTTTATCAAATAAAATTCCTGAAGGTACTGTTACAACAGTTTCTTACATAGACCGTGACGGTAACTCATTAAGTGCATCTGCTGAATATGTAGGCTACGCAAAATGTTATGTAACTTTTGATGATACAATAGAATATTTCAAAACCTGGAAGGATACAGAAACAGGTGCATGGCAAACAGAAAAAATTACAGATGCTAATGCTAAAGACCAGTATGACCAATATTTAGCAAAAGCAAAAAATGCTATAAATGCTAACAATCAGCTTCCTGATACTGAACCACAGATTTTTAAAGTTCAGAACAGAAACGTTGAGTTCGTTTCAAACGCAGTGGTAAACGGCAAAGGCGCACAGCGAAGATGCTTACTTGTTCTTCCGACAAAGCCTGCCGAAAACAGTTGGATTGTTCCTGCAAACATTGAGTCTAACCAGATTTTTCCTGATACATCACAGTGTAGTGGTGTTACTGCTCTTTCAATGAAAAATAACAGTTACTTTATTGATGGTGAAGCAGTTAAGGGTCAACCTGTTTACGGATATTCTTGTATCGGTAATATGGTTGTTTCCACAAAGAAAATTAAATATAAAGCCACAGCAGGCGACTTTGTAGGCCTTAATGAAGGCGAAACAATGGATTATACTGATTATATCAATGCTTATAATGATAAGGTTGATGTTCATAATGCTGAAATTGAAGCTCATAATAAAGCAATTGATGAGTATAATGCAACTGATCCGGAAACTCCGAGAACAGACTACCGTAATGACTATATGGATAGTATAACAAGTAACTTGTCAGACTTTTCATTAGGTCTTCATCCTGAAACTACCACGCTCAACCCTGAACGTGACCCGTTCTTTAACTGTCTTAAAACAAACAATATGCGAACATGGGCATCCTCTGCTCAGCGCGATAACTTTGTTGCCTTTACTGCAACAAACGGTATTCAGTTCGACATGCCTGTTAATATTATCATGAACCCTTGCCGTACAGGTCGTATCGGTGACGGTATTGCAAGAAATAAATCTCTTTACAAAATTCTTTACTTACAGGCACCAACTATAGTATTTAACCAAGCGGTTAACAGTTTCGTTTCACTTTATACAAAAACTTCTCTTCTAGCATTGGTATTTGATTACAATGCATACAGAATGTCCACAATTATTCTTGCTGCTCCTGAAAGCACACCGTTTACTATGGAAATACGTGAAAACGGTGCAGTTAAAACAGTAAAAGCAGGTAAGGTATTCTTTGCGGAAGATGCTTACGTATGGCTCGTTCCGTTTACAGAAAACGGTTCAAACTACAGAACACAGTCAGTTTACTATAAAGGTAAAGATATTATTCTTTATAAATTTGCAAATGCCGGCGACGTTTTCCTCTTCAATGCAGAAAAGGAAACTTTGATGAACGGCAAAGAAGTAAAAGCAGGTTTTTCAATGACCAGCTACTTTATGGATGTTATTTACAGTAAAGATTCAACTGATACAAACAATCTTAAGTGGTGGCAGTTGTGGTCAGGTATTCAGAGCCTTATTTTTGATGCTGCGGTAAATGGTGCAAGAGATAAGACTTACGAACCACAGGATTTACAATGGATTGGTAATATGAATACCGGTACACAAGGCGCTCCTAACGTTGATGACTTCTACGTTATCTGGGAAAGCTGATAAACTTTGAACTTCAAATTATTAAGAAAGGAATGGTAGTATGAAAAAGAATACTTCTTCGGTAAAACAGAAGCTTTCTCGTACCAAAAAATTGTTGAAAAACAAGTTTGGTATGACTTATGTTGAGCTTCTTACTGCATTAGGTCTTCTTGCACTTATCATCACGTCCTTTACACCAATGTTGTTGTCCTCTTACGAAACTCTTTACAGAGCAGGTGAGAAGGTACAAACAGTATATAATTCAAAAGAAGAGCTTGAAGAAGGTCTTGCAAGGCGTGACTCCGAAAGCTCAGCATCTGTACAATTAAATATGAAGGTTAATGCCGATGCTGCGTTTAATCAGATTAACGTTACCGGTAGAAAAGTTATTTCAACCTTCCAGGAAGGTCTTGAAACAGTTTTCGGTCAGATTCGTGCCCGTATTGAAATTGTTTCACCTTCAACTGTATACGATGATGCTACAAGTCACGAGGTTATTCTTCAGACCTTCGGTATGGAGTATAATAAAATTACCTTTGGTGCATTTAATTATGATACCACTAATGAGCCCGGTGCAGCAAACAAAATGCCTGCAGACCAGATTCATATTCAGGTTATTGCTCCAAACAAAGCAACAAAGAAGGATAGCGGTACTGCAGATGAAGATATGATTGGTACAGATGATGACCTTGTATACAACTCAGGTAGATTCTGTGACCTTGAGTATTACACCTCAAAGTTTACCTCAAAGCCGATTCAGTCTTCAGGTCTTGAAATTTCCAACTCAGATAATGCAGGTCGTATTAAGCTTAAAATCAAGAGCCCTGCAACAGGTGACAAGTTAGACTTTACTTATTCTCCTTTGAAAATTAAAGTTTTCTATATTAACAGCCGTGGTCACCTTAAAACGGTTTCAGAGTATTTATATATTGAGCCTGCAACACTTCTTATGGCAGGTGAAACAACAAACCTTATAGATTACTATACTTCTGCCGGTGTTGAAGCGGTAGATATCAGTGAAAGTGACGATCCTAATGATCGTCAGATTCAGTACCAGCTTACTGCAGAGGCACGTAAAATGCGTACTTCAAACAGCGCATACCTTTATAATGCAGGTCAGTATAACGAGCCTAAGGTTGGTGCACCCGGTGAAAACGGTACAATAATCCGTTCAATCCGTTGGATTGATAATGATGAAACTCACGGTCTTAACCCTTATTATGTAATGACAGGTACAAACGGTGCTATTTACCGTATGTATACGTTTACATCCGATAAAGGTGACATTTTTGATGAGTCAATGGGTAAAACTATATATAATACCACAACAGGCTTCTTCAATGGTGCCCAGAATTATATAGACAGAGTTTACACAACCACAACAGGCAGAAGAGTTTACCCTGCTCTTTGGGGTGCTGATAAATGTCACATCTTTGAATACACATCAGCAGAAAAACGTGTTGCATACGGTGGCTCAGCTAACTTTGCTAATGACCAGACGTGGACAACTTCAGCTAAAGAAAATGGACTTGAACGTGCAGGTCTTAAAGGTGACCCTGCATATAACACAATGAGCTCAAGAGCCCAGTTCTGTTACTATTATAACGGTGAAGGTACAAACCATAAGTTCGGTTATAAGAATGCTAAGCCTATTTCATATATTCTTACAGAACGTGGCTGGCCAATCCGTCTTTACGGTGTTATTGGTCCTGCTAACCCTGATAAGGACTTTTTTGAAGATTTTGTTGCCCTTTGGGACAAAAATCAGACAACAGCTAATATCCGTACTGATACTGCTTATAGTAACTCTGCAGAAACGCTCGCATTCCACTATAAAAACCAGAACGAGGAGCAACAGTCAGACTACGTTTATGGTGGTATCAGAATTAAGACACTTGCTTCTTATCCTATTACGATAGGTATGAGGGATACTCGTGAAGACTATTTCGACGGTGCAGAAGACTACGAAAATACAACGAGTATGACAAAAATCAAGCATGTTCAAAAGACAAGTGAAGACTTACTTTACGGGTATGCTAATGACGTTAATATTACCGACGTTATTTATATTCCGGGTGCAGGCAGTACACCGGGTTCAACCTTCTACGTTGGTGCAGTACACGCTTATGCTAATATTATTCAGACGGATAAGTTAGAGTCAGGTGCTGCTTTGCACAATCAAAAGAAAACAGAAGGTAGTATTTTTAACAAAAAAGACCCTATTGAAGAGAATGGCGCAGTGGGTAGATGGTACAGAAATGCTTCTACAACTCTTAACGGTAATGCTTGTTCTTATCCTAGGGGTGCTATTACAGACTATCTTGTAATTTCTAATAAAGACGGTACTGCAACTTACATTTGTAAGCATAACGATAACGACTACAGCCGTGATGCTGAATGGCTTGGCGGTTATTCAGGTAACCCTGATAATCCGGGTGATGTAACTGGTCGTGGTATGCAGTTCTGCTTTGCAAATGATTACATCAATAAATATGATGCAGGAATAAGCTATGCAAATACAAACGGATTGGCATCCGGTCAGACTGCGTATGGCAGGGCAGCATTCTTCCTCCCTAATCAGTCTAATTCGTGGGAATATTTATATCTTGGTGATGTTCGTTTTACATTCGGCTTTGCTTCTAACCGTGAAAGAGTTTACACAAACATTACTTATGACGGTACAGTTGAATATGTTCGTTCCTTTGAGCGTCTTTACTGGCGTTCACACTACGGTCAGGATGCTACATATTATAAAGAAAATGGCGAATTAACCTTTGCAACATTTAATGCAAACCAGTCAGTTTATTCAGGTAATGCTCTTTCTTACCATCAGCAAAACAGAGCAGTAAGTGACGGTAATGGTAACCTTCAGACCGGTCAGACATACCTTAACCACGTTGATAACGATTATTATAACGTTTGGTTCCCGGGTGAAATGTATAACCTTTTGAAGGTTGCATCTAAAGACGGTGTTACTGTTGCAGTTGGTTATGCAGTTGCCGGCTCAGCATTCCAGTCTGCTAAATCTAACGACAATTCAATAACATCAACAACACTTGGCAGTATTTATAACGACGGTGTTCTTGCTGCTATGATTGAAGGTAAGGATGAAGCTTTTGTTAACCTTCTTTATTATAAAGATAATGAAAGCTTTGATAACTATTCACTTTATGACCCTACTTCAACCGTAGGTACTGATTATGCACAGTACTCTGCTTACGGTAATGTAAAATACGGTACACATAGTAGAGATAGTGTTCAGTTTACAGCAGTTGACCTTATTGTTGAAAACGTTAAGGCTTCTGAAACTTCAACTGCTTATGAAATTAACTATTATGCATATTACGGCGATAATAAGGGTAGAGTTTTCCGTTCACTTGTAGCAACAGGTTCAGGTAACTCTTCAGGTGCAGAAGGTGATATGGATGCTGCAGAAGCAGGTGCAAGCCTTGTTCCGTACATTAATGATGTTCCCACAACAGTTGCAGTTGCATCGGCAGATCAGCCTTCACAAATGATTGAAATTACCGTAAACAATAAAACCCTTGATAATTATTTCTCGGAAATAGTTACAATTGACACTATGGATGACCTTGTTATAATTACAGGTAAAATGAAAAATGGCGGTCAGGAATATATTGTTGTTGGTGTTAAAGATGCTAACACAGGTAACTGGACATATCGTCTTGTTTCTAACTGCGGCTTTACAAGTATTATTAATGATGCAACAGTCGTTGGTGGTTACTATTATATTGTTGGTGACGGTTGGCTTGCAGGTGTTTCTATTGACGTTCTCAGAGATGTAAACGTAACTGCACTTTCAACACCATCACTTACAAGTGAAGCTCTTGGTTCAAAATCAAGTGACCCGAACCAGCTTCTGTGGTGTAACACAAGCGTAAAGCTTTACGCTATCGCAGGTAGAGATACAACATGATGAAGGAGGCGGTGAGATGTTTAAGTTTTTAACATCAAAAAAAGGTTATACACTTGTAGAACTTATGATAGTTCTTGTACTGCTTTCTTTAGGTGCGTATGCATTAATTAACTTGTTTAGTGTAGCTTACCGTTCTTTTGATAAGAGTGAGGAACGCTACATTAAACAAGAGGCTGTTAAAGAAGTTGCAGCACTACTTCAATCAGGTGCCAACAATACAGAAACAGGAGTTGCGTCTGCAAAAACTGCTGATATTTTTGATACAGTTGATGTTGTGCCTGCAGGTAAACAAACAGATGACTCATTTTCTTATTTGTTTGCAACACAGAGCTATGATGATGAGGGTAACCCAAATGGTTATTTCTTATACATTCAGGATAAAGGCGAAACACGTGCCGGTGCAGTTAAGCTTTCAGAAACTCCTATTTACGTGGAAATTAAACCGTATTACGAAACAAAAACCAGGCTTGATGCTCATGAAAATGAAATAATTTATGCAGAGCAATACAATGAAGTTACAGTTACTCTTTCTGCTTTAGAGGATGACTATGATTACAGTAGTGGGAACCCGCCAACGTCTGACGATAAGTATTATAGTATTGACGTTGCATATCATTTTCCCAATATGGCAACAAGTACAGAGTATTGTATGGTTAACCACAAAACAAGGAGCGAATATGCTACTGCTCCTCTTTACTCTCAGGTAGCGAACGATGCAGAAGGCGGAAAAACAGGCTCAGAGGTTACTGCTATTCATTGTGATGAAAAGTGCTCATATTCTCATTGCGGTTGTAATGACCTTGATGTTGAGTGTAATGTTTGTAACTGCGATTGCCCCGGTAAAAAAGGTATTGTGTTGAGAGTTTATTGTGACTCTATTATCGGTGTCGATAACAAAGAGGCTGCAGTTTCCGTTCCGTCAATGTGCTTTATTGCTACTGCATCTTACGGACTTGATTCAGGTGAAGTTGGCGCACTTTGTGCATTCCGTGACAACGTGCTTATGAAATTTGAGTTAGGTAGAGATTTTGTTGATACTTATTATAAATATTCTCCACCTATTGCAGATTTCATCAGAGAAAATGAAGCTCTTAAATCTGTTGTAAGAACAGGGCTTAAGCCTGTTGTTATGATTGCAGAGTATGCTATGAATGAAGAAATAAGAGCAGAAGGTATTGTTTCATTCCTTGTTCTTATGGCTTGCGGTGCTTCAGGCTCTGCAGTTCTTGTTAGGCTTGATAAGAACCGTAAAAAAGCAAGACGCAAAGCAAAAAACATCTGAAATTAATACATAAATAAACCCTTAAGAGATTTAAATCTCTTAAGGGTTTTGTTTTAATGGCTTTAGCCAGTTTCGTGCGGAACGTACGAAACAGACAACCACCCGCTATGCGGGTGGGTAATAAAAGTTAT
>JAZUMM010000099.1:0-12827 GCA_045603625.1 Acutalibacteraceae bacterium
TCAATAAGCCTTCGTTCTTCAAAAACTTGGTATTTTTGATTTTATTTTTATATTTTATATGATATAATGAATTAAATGAAATTTTTACAGGTGATTTTATGAAAAAAGTTTTAAAAATATCAGGTATTATATTTTTAATAATTATAGTAATCGTTTTGATTTTTTCAATTGTAACCGGTACAATTTCCTATCCGTTCAGTTTTATTGCAAAGCGAGAGGATACAAAGTTTACAATTCAAAAAAATAGTGGGGAGCTTTCAAAATCATTAAATAAAGATGGTGAGGTTTCTTTTGAATGGTTCAACTATTATGGTATCAGTTATTCTGCAGACCTGTATTTTAAGGGTACTGTAACATTCGGTGATGGCTTTAACAAGTATACAGAAGAGTTTTTTCTTGAACCGGGGGAGAATAAAACCTTTTATTCTTTTATAGATGGTTTCCTTGAAAATAAAAAGATGAATAAAATTTATGATTGGCACTTTGAAGGTATAAACAGTAAGGATGGTAGTTTGTTGCTTCACGGCTTTTCTGTTTTTAACCGTGATGTGCCTGAAAGAGAAATTTTTATTGAATCTGAAAATCATAAATTGGGTATCGATTTAAAATGGGGCGGTGCTCTCAGTTACCTTGAGGCTTTGAATGATAATGTTGAAGCAGTTATGGTAGATGAATTAATCAAGGTGGATTCCAATGCATCTCAAAGGTACAACACAAAAGCTGTAAATACAAATGTAAACCTTATTAACAGGAACGATACCGGCAGACTTGTTCAACAGTCTTATTACGGTACGCTTGAATATGAAACTGCAACTTATATGGATAATGAGTGGCGTTATAATCCTGTTCAGGGCGGTAACCAGTATAATGATGCAAGTAAAATTGTTGATTTAAAAATTACAGATAATTCTATTTACGTAAAGTGCAGACCTCTTGACTGGGCACAAACAAAAGAATTTATTACACCTTCATATATGGAGGCAACGTATTCTCTTGAGGGTAATCTTGTTCATGCTTCCTGCCGTTTTGTTGATTTTTCAGGTTATCCTTCTGCTATCTCTGATCAGGAAATACCGGCATTTTATTGTGTGGAACCATTTAACAATTTCGTATATTACGAGGGCGACAAGCCTTGGTCCGGTGAGCCGTTAACTGTGCGGGATGATTTGATTTTCTGGCCTGATGCCGGTTATCCTGTATTTACAAATAAGGAAAATTGGGCAGCCTTTACAGGTGAATTTGAAGATAGCTACGGTATAGGCGTTTACGTTCCCGGTGAAACAAATTTCCTTGCAGGTGTATATGAAAAGGGTAAAACAGATGAGGAAGACCCGTCGCAGGATGGTCCTACTTCATATATTGCAGTTGTAAAGCAACGTGAGTTCAAAAGCTTTGAACCCTTCTCTTACGAGTTTTACCTTGCAACAGGTACATCAAAAGAGATAAGAGAGGACTTTAAAACAATAGATAATAAATAAGCGGTGAGTATTATGAAAAAGAAAATAATAATATCAGTCGTTGCAGTTGTTCTTGTGGGTATTATTGTAACACTTGCCATATTGCCTAAGGGTATATTTCATGGTGGTGCTTCTGCAGATTTTACAATCACACTTTCACAAAAAAACGGTACAGCAACAAATGTTGTAAGTAACGTTAACTTATGGGATATGGGTGAGGCTTTTTACAATCCTCAGTTGAACGAAGAGTATAATACATTTGAGTTTGTTGAATATATTCAACTTATGCAATGCTCAGGCGGTACTGAGGACAGGGACTTGTTCAAGGACCCTATGAATTTTGATGTTCTTGATGATTACGATTTTGAACCTCTCATAAAAAACTGTGCAGGTATTATTTCTCTTGGTGCAAAGCCTCATCTTAAATTGGGTAGTGTGCCACTTAAGTATACAAAGGATTATCTTCAGGAAGGCTTTGGTATGAACGTTTATCCTCCTGATGATTATGACGTTTATTACGATTATATATTTGCACTTGCATCTGCTCTTGTTGATGAATTCGGTAAAGAAGAGCTTCTTTCCTGGCGTTTCGGTGTTATGACTGAATATGAAAATGAGGCATGGTTTAAAGCAAAAAGTGATAAGCCGAAGGATGCTGCAACAGAGTATTGTAAACTTTACGACTATACTGTTCAGGCACTTATAGATGCAATTGGTGATAATGTTTTTGTCGGTGCACATTCAATGACAGTTACAGAAGGTCTTTGGGATGAAGAAATTTTCATTGAACACGTGGCAAAGGGAACCAACTATGCAACAGGTAAAACAGGTACAAGAATATGCTTTTTATCTGCATCGTTTTATGATCATTCACCTGAAGAGTATACAGAGGGCTACACCTTACCTGAAACAATAGATTATATCCGTTCAAAAGCAGAAAAATACGGCTTAAATGACCTTGTTTATGGTATAGATGAAGGCAGACTTCTTGTGGGCTTAAATAGTGGTTCGGTAAGTGACGAGCTTTTATCAAGAACAGTCGGTTACACATATCAGGCAGCTTACGATGCAAGATTATGGAAGCAATGTCTTGATAATAATATTGATTATTTCTCATCATGGGGCTATTTAACAGGCGGTATAATGGATGGTTACCCTACAATTTCATATCATGTTGCAAAGAACGTATCTGCTTTTGCAGGCTCACAAAGGGTTGAAACACAGGTAAAATCAAAGCCGACTCAATTCAAGGTGGAGATGGATGGTGTTTCTGTTTACGATGAAGAAACAAAAACTTTGCGTGTAATGGCATATAATTTTAAAAATGAGCTTGATTATAAAGAAGGTGCAGAGTTTAATTTCAGTATTGATGTTAGTGAATACGGTTTTAAAACTGCTCACATTGTAACAAATAAAATTGATGATGATTGTAACTTCTTTGATGAGTGGCAACAAGACAGGCAAAAATATAATATTACAAATGATAAATTCGCTTGGTCGCCTGATGACCCTTGTATTGATAATCCTACTACCTTGGCAGATGAAGAGGCACAAAATACATACAGAACAGAGCTCAGAGATAAGTATATTGAATGCTCTCAGCTTGAATCAACTCAAAAAGATGTAAAAATAACTGATGGTCAGCTTACTTTTACTGATACTGTTCAAGGCAATACTGCTATATTCTACGAAATTATTTTCGAATAAAATAATCAATCCTCTCATATAGTTTTATATAACTCTATGGGAGGATTATTATGTATAATGATTACGAAGAACGTGCAGTAAATTTGGGCAGATATATTGCAGACAGTAAGTCAACCGTGCGCAATGCGGCAAAAAAATTCGGTGTTTCAAAATCAACTGTACATACAGATATAACTGTAAGACTCAGACGTATTGACCCTGCACTCTTTCACGAGGTGCGAAAGGTTCTTGATGTGAACAAAGAGGAGCGCCACATACGTGGAGGTATAGCCACACGGGAAAAATATAAGCGTGAGGCAATGATTTCCGGTAGGTAATCAGGTTGACAAATATCAACAGAAGGTTTATATTTTATGTATAAAGTTTTTAGAGAGGCGTAAAAATGAAGAAGTTTATTTTAATTATATTAGCAATTGCAGTAATTTTAACATTTGCTGCTTGCGGTGATAATAGTGATGGTTCTCAGGCGGGCACAACATCAACAACTGCCCCTACTCAAAGTATGCAGACACTTTATGATGAGGCTACTGTAAAAGAGCTCTTGTCTTATTATGAAACAGGTTTAACCTCAAGTGTTTATGATTATACCTTTAAAATAACTCCTACCTCTTATTATGGTGAAGAGGGTGTTAAGGCAGAGGCGTATTTAGACGGTGCCAAGACTCCTGAAGGTGTGTTTATGGTAATAGGCTCCAAGTGCTTTGTTTTCAGTAAAGAGTATAATAAATATTTGTATCTTACAGTAAACGGTGCTATTGATATTACTCCTTCAACAACAGTATCTTCAGGTACAGGTACAGAATCAACACAAAGAACTCAGGATACCGTAAATGATGAGAATACGGCTGTTCTTGTGGAACGCTATAAGAATTATGATTTATCTGTTGTGAATCTCAAAAAGCCTATATCAGATTATACCTTTGAAGTAACAGGTACTCCTGTTAAAGGGGCTGACGGTGTAATTATTTTTAAGGTTTACGTTCTTGATAACGGTGTTTATGCCGATGCCGTTTTCGGTATTGGTACAGACGGTAAAGATTATTATTATGATGCAGTTAAGGATGCATTTTTTGTATTAAGCTAAGCAATAAATTTAAAGAGTCTTATTTACGTTTTTGTAAATAAGACTCTCGTTTTATTTTAATATATTAAGTCCTTCAAGAAGAATTTTTAATCCTAAAATTATAAGCACTGCACCACCGGCAAATTCTGCTTTTGATTTGAATTTTGTACCAAAAATATTACCTATCTTAACGCCTATTGAAGAAAGCGTGCATGTAATTACACCAATAAGAATAAAGGCTATGTAAACAAACCAGTCAGGCTTGAAATCTGTAAATGCAAAGCTGACACCAACTGCCAAAGCATCTATACTTGTTGCAATTGCCATAATAAGCATAGTTTTAATTCCTAAAGAATCGTTGCAGCTTTCTTCATCCTTGCTGAGTGATTCTTTAATCATATTTGCACCGATTATTGCAAGAAGTGCAAATGCAATCCAATGGTCAATTGAAGTGATTTTTTCGGCAAACGTACTGCCCAGAAGATAACCTATAAAGGGCATCAGTCCTTGAAATGAACCGAACCATAAGCCAACAATTAAACAATTTTTCAGGTTGATTTTCTTAAGTGCAAGACCTTTGCATAATGCAACGGCAAAAGCATCCATAGAAAGACTGAGTGCCAGAAAAATAATTTCTGTTATATTCAAAACATCATCTCCTGAAAAGGTATTATATCATACCTTTGTTTACTGTCAATATTAAAAAAAATTTGTTTACTTAATGTTAATTGATTTAAATAACGGTTTGTGCTATTATGTTTTAAGTAAAATGGTGGAAGAGGTGTAAATATGAAGAAAAAAACTGCCGTTGCTTTATCTCTTATTACTGCAGGTTCCGTATTTGCTGTTGCAAAGTATAAAAAGTTTGAAAAAACAGATATGATTGAACGCTGCAATAAAAGCTCTGAAAAATTTGTAGGAGCTATTGAAAAGCTTCACAAGGGATTGCCAAATCCGCCGTCTGATGATTTTGATTTAAACGCTCCGGATGTTTTATGCGAGAGAGAGTATCTTAAAAATCCTTCAAAAAATGCTTGTTGGAGGTTAGGTTATTCTCAAAAAAGTATAATACCCGATGATATTAATACAAAAAAATATTGTATAGCAGGCAATACAAGGTTACCTGCAAACTTTGCAAAAGGTGTACTTGATGATATAAGGGTACGCACCATTGTAATTGATGATAACAGTAACAGAGGTGCAGTTGCTTTTTGTTCTGTTGATTGTATCGGTCTTTCAAATAAAAATATCAGAAAAATCAGAGAAAATCTTAAGTCTTTTACAGAGGAAAATAACATTTCTTATATTAACATCAGTTCAACTCATACCCATTCGTCCATAGATACAATGGGTATATGGGGCGAGTTGATTACTGTTTTGAAAAATAATCGTAAGGCAATTAAAAGCGGAACAGGGGAAGTTATGGACTCCTGTGATAATGAATATATGCATTTTCTTTTCGGTAAAATAGAGGAAAGTATTAAAGAAGCGTATTCCTCTATGGAAAACGGAAAGCTTTACGAAAGCTATATGGGCAAGGTCTCTATGGAAAATTTAAGCGAAGAAGATTCCCTTGAGGACAGAGGCTTATACGGTTACGTATGGGACAGGCGTGAGCCTTATGATTGCTCAACTCAGCTTCTTAAGCTTCGCTTTGCACCTGATGATAAGTCAAAGAAGGAGACTGTTTTACTTAATTTTGGTGCACATCCTTACATAAACTCAATGAAGGAAAGGGGCTTTGGTAAAGGTGACCTTATTTCAGGTGATTTTGTATATAGCTTAGGTGATTATTTAGAAAGAAATAATTATAATTTTATTTATTTTAACGGAGCCGTTGCTGCAGTTTATCCTACAAGACTATATGCCGACAGGCTGACCTTTGAAGAGCAGGCAAAAGCCGTTGGTGAAGAAATAGGCAGAATCAGTCTTGCAATGAATATGACAATGGAGCAAATACATAAAAATCCATCTGTCAATCCCGGTGCATACGAGGTAAGTTCGGGTATTTTTTCAGAAAATGAAAAAAGCAGATATTCACAATGGGTTGAATCCAAAGGTGAAAGTGTAATTGAAGAGGTTGAGCTTAAGCCGTTGTTAAACTTATCTGTTCAAAAAGCACCTTTGCAGGTAGATAATCCTATTTTTTATGCTGTTGCAAAATACAGAATAGGCTCATATACAATTTTACCGGGCGAAAATGATAAATATACTTCTTTTACAGAAGTTGGTCTCGCGGAATTTGGCGGCAAACGTAAAATTGCACTTGTTCCGGGTGAAATGGAACCTGCAGTTCTCAGCGGTTCTCAGGCGGTAAGGGATAAGGAATCCTTTTTACGCAAGTCATTTTCATCTGTTCCTCTTAAGGAGTCTGCAAAAGATGAAACCTTAACGGTTTTCGGTCTTACTAACGATGCTATCGGTTATATAATTCCGGATAACGATTTTTCAATGATGTTTCTTGGTACAGGTAAATTAATGAAAAAGCTTTTTGGTAACCATTATCTTGAAATTTTTTCTTTTGGTAAAAATACTGCTGTCAGCATCGCAGATACATTTAAAAAGATTTGTAATAATATTGAAGAAATAAGCGAGAAAAAATAAAATGATTTTTAAAATCTTAAGAAGCAAAAAGGTAATTGTTTCTGTAATTTTATGTATAGTTATAGTATTTATAGGTGTTACAGGCTTTTTTGCAGGAACTTCAATTACTGTTTCCGACCATTTTTTTGACAGAGAAAGCTTTTCGGAAAAAATATCCTCTTCTCAAATTCCTATGACACATAAAAGTACACCTGAAAATATAGAGTGGTTCCTTTCTGAGGCAGAAAAAACGGAAATTACATCAGAGGGTAAAAGTATACCTGCCGCTTTTTTAAAAAATAAAGAATCATCTCACAGCTACGTTGTTATTCTGGGTGCTCTTATGTCTTGTGAAGAGGATTTTTCTGACCAGGCTCTGCATTTTTACGATATAGGCTTTAATGTGTACGTTCCCACGTATTTAACAGAAAATCTTACAATGGGTAAAAATGAACAGTATTACCTGAAATCAGTTGTAGATTATATAATTGAAACAGATTCTCAGGCAAGTATTTTTATTTACGGTATGGGTATGGGCGGAACAACTGCCGTTCTTTATGCCGGTGGTGAAGTGCCCGCCAATGTAAAAGGTATTATTGCCGACAGTGCATACGGTGATGTGGAAGAGCTGTTTGAACACAATATAGAAAGATTTTACAGTGTATCTTCATTTCCTACCGTAAAAATATCTTCTGCATATATGGGCGTAAAAAACGGTTGGGAATATTCTGATGTAGATGTTTTATCTGCCGCTAATAAAACTAAGGTACCGGTTTTGTACATTCATGGTACAGAGGATAGCATAGTGCCTGTAAATCAAAGCAACAATCTTTTTGAGGTCACTTTGTCTAAAGGTACAAAACACATTACAATACATGGAGCAGACCATTGTCAGACTCTTAAAACAGATCCTGTTAAGTATTGGCGTGAGGCAGATTCATTTATTATGGATTCTTTTGTTTAAAAAAGTTCACAAAACTATTGACAAATATTTATTACTTTGTTATAATGCACTCCTGTAAAGTTAAAGTTCTTTACAGGGGTGTATTTTTGAAAAAGGAGTGAGAGTTGTTATGGCAAAGAATCTTGACGTTGTTTTGCTTTGTGATTACTACGGCGAAATGCTTACAGAAAATCAACGCAAATTCATAGATTATTACTATAACGATGACCTTTCTCTTTCAGAGATTGCACAAAATGAGGGCATAACAAGGCAAGGTGTGCGCGATGCTGTAAAACGTGCGGAAACTCAGCTTTTTGATATGGAAAAAAAGTTAGGCTTTGCAGAGCGTTCACGTAAAATTAACGATGCTTTGAATGCAATTGTTGAAACAACAGAGGTAATTAATAATTACAATATGAATGTATCACTTTCACGCGAAATTAACGATGCGGTTGTTCAAATTAAATCCATTGTTGATTCCTTGGATGAATAAAAGGAGGGTGCACCGTGGCTTTTGAAGGGCTTTCAGACAGATTAGATAATGCCTTTAAAAAATTAAAAAGCAAAGGTAGCCTTACCGAATCCGATGTAAGAGATGCTATGCGTGAGGTTCGTCTTGCACTTCTTGAGGCAGACGTTAACTATAAGGTTGCAAAGGATTTTACAAATTCCGTAACAGAGCGTGCAATAGGCGCCAAGGTTATGGAGAGTTTAACTCCGGCGCAAATGGTTATTAAAATCGTTAACGAAGAGCTTACAGCACTTATGGGGGGCACACAGGCTCGTCTTGCTTCAGCATCACATCCGCCAACAGTAGTTATGATGTGCGGTCTTCAGGGTTCAGGTAAAACAACTCACAGTGCAAAAATCGCACTCAAATTAAAAGAACAGGGTCATAGACCTTTACTTGTTGCTTGTGACATCTATCGTCCTGCTGCTATTAAGCAGTTGCAGGTTGTGGGTGAACAAATAGATGTACCCGTTTTTGAAATGGGTACCGAAAATCCTGTAAAAATCGCAACTGAAGCAATTAAGCTTGCAAAGGATAACGGCTATGATTACGTTTTCCTTGATACTGCAGGTCGTCTTCATATCGATGCAGAGCTTATGCAGGAGCTTAAGGATATTAAGTCTTCTGTTAAACCACACGAAATTCTTCTTGTTATTGACTCTATGTTAGGTCAAGATGCAGTTACCGTCGCATCAAGCTTTAACGATGCATTAGGTATTGACGGTCTTGTTCTTACAAAGCTTGATGGTGATACTCGTGGTGGTGCAGCCCTTTCTGCAAGAGCAGTTACAGGCAAACCTATTAAGTTTATCGGTGTAGGTGAAAAGCTTAAAGACCTTGATGTTTTCCATCCCGACAGAATGGCAAGTCGTATTCTCGGTATGGGTGATGTTCTTTCTCTTATTGAAAAGGCAGAAACTGCCCTTGATGAGAAAAAGGCAGAGGAGCTTGAAAAGAAGCTTCGTCAGAACAAGCTTGACCTTAATGATATGCTTATGCAGTTTGAAGAAATGCGTAAAATGGGACCGATGAAGGATATTATAGCAATGATTCCCGGTCTTAACAAAAAAGCAAAAGATGTTGACGTTGATGACAGGCAGATTGATTACACAATGGCAATTATCCGTTCAATGACAATGAAGGAACGTGAAAATCCTGATATAATCAATCCTTCAAGAAAACGCCGTATTGCCGCAGGTTGCGGTATGCAGGTTGAAGATGTCAACAGGCTTCTGAATCAATACCGTCAGATGCAAAAGCTTTATAAGCAGCTTAACGGTAAGGGTTCAAAGAAAATGATGAAGCGTATGCAACGTATGGGTATGGGCGGGTCAATGCCCGGTAATATGGGAGGTATGGGCGGCTTCCCGATGTAATTTACGCCCGTTTGAAATTGGTATTAAACACAAGTTGTTTAACATAAATTAATTTATTTATTATTTAACTTTTCGGAGGTAATTAAAATGGCAGTAAAAATTCGTCTTCGCCGTATGGGCGCAAAGAAAGCACCTTTCTATCGTGTAGTTGTAGCAGATTCACGTTATCCACGTGATGGCCGCTTCATTGAAGAAGTTGGTTACTACAATCCTGTAAGCAACCCTGCAGAAGTAAAGATTGATGCAGAAAAAGTTACAAAATGGATTGAAAACGGTGCTCAACCAACAGATACAGTTCGCGACCTTCTTAAAAAACAAAACATCATTAAGTAATTAGGTGACAGCAATGAAAGAATTACTCGAAATAGTGGCAAGGGGACTCGTTGAGGCTCCTGACGCAGTCGAGGTTACTGTTGATGAACCTAATGAAGAAGGTGTAACAGTCTATCATCTTCATGTTGGTCCAGACGATATGGGTCGAGTTATCGGCAAACAAGGCAGAATAGCAAAGGCTATACGTACAGTTATACGTGCGGCTGCAGTTCGTAAAAATGTTAAGGTTCAGGTAGACATCGACTGATTAACCAAAAAATAAAGTGGCCTTTTCTGCAGATTTTTCTGGGGAAAAGGTCATTTTAACTTTGAGAGATTATTTATGATTAAAGAATATTTAGAAATCGGGCAGGTTGGTGCGACTCACGGTGTAAGGGGTGAATTCCGCCTTAATCCGTGGTGTGACGGTCCTGATTTTGTGAAAAAGTTTAAAACGTTTTACTGTGATGATAAAGGCAACTCACCTGTCAAGGTGATTTCCTGCCGTCCTCACGGTAATGTTTGTGTTGTTAAAATTGAAGGCGTAGATACAATTGAACGCGCCAAGGAACTGAGGAACAAAGTTTTTTACATAAAAAGAAGCGACGTGAAGCTTCCCGAGGGTAAGTGGTTCGTCAGCGAATTAATTGGTTGCGAGGTGCTTGATGCAGATGATAACAGTATTCGTTACGGTACTTTAAAGGATGTGGAAGCAGTTGTGGCTAACGATATCTGGTATATTGATACACCTGACGGAGAGGTTATAATTCCTGCAATCAAGGATGTTGTTATACGTTGTGATGTAGAGAATAATAAGGTTTACATTCGTGCAATGAGAGGGCTTTTTAGTAATGAGGATTGATATATTAACGCTTTTTCCTGAAATGTGTGAAGCCGTTATGGGCGAAAGTATAATAGGCAGAGCCCGTAAAAGCGGTAAGGTTGAAATAAATTTTCATCAAATCAGAGATTTTGCCGTGAATAAACACAATCAGGTTGACGATACACCTTATGGTGGCGGTGCAGGTATGCTTATGATGCCTCAACCAATATATGATTGTTATATGAAGGTATGTAACGAAACACAGCAAAAGCCTCATTTTATTTATATGTCACCTTGTGGTAAAACCTTAACACAGGAGCGTGTTAAGGAGCTTGCACAAATGTCTAATATTGCCATTCTTTGCGGTAGGTATGAGGGCGTTGACCAACGTGTTATTGATGAAATTGTAGATGAAGAAATTTCTATTGGTGATTATGTTGTAACAGGTGGTGAATTGCCTGCAATGATTCTTGCAGATGCGGTTTCACGTATGCTTCCGGGCGTTTTATCTGAGCCTCAGGGATATATGGGTGAAAGTCATTACACAGGTCTTCTTGAGTATCCTCAGTATACAAAGCCACCTGTGTGGCATAATATGGCTGTGCCTGAGGTTTTGTCATCAGGTCACCATGCAAATATACAAAAATGGCAAAGGGAAAAGTCTCTTGAAAGAACCTTTGAGCGTAGACCTGAGCTTTTGGAAAATGCTGAGCTTACAAAAAAAGAGAAAGAATTTGTAGAATCACTTAAAAATATATAATTGTTTATTATAAATAATATCTTTCTACAATTGTTGTTATTTTGCACAAATACCGATTATTTTTTTTGCAAAGGTTTAGTATTCCATCCGAATTATTGATTTTGCACAAAAAGGTTGCGCTTTTTTCGTTGACTAAAAATAAAAAAATGATATAATATAAAAAGTGGCAAATATGTTTTGTTGCTTTAAATGTTCGAAATTAATAAACTATAATTAAATGTGGGAGAAATATTATGTACGTTAAAGATGTTACTGTTCAGAATCAGGTTGGCCTTCATGCACGTCCTGCAACTTTCTTTATTCAGAAAGCAAATGAATTCAAATCTTCTATCTGGCTTGAAAAAGAAGAAAGAAGAGTAAACGCAAAGAGCCTTCTTGGTGTTCTTTCACTTGGCATTATGGGCGGAGCAGAAATTCGCATTATTGCCGGTGGTGTTGATGAAGAACAAGCAGTTAATGCTCTTGTTGCTCTTGTTGACAGCGGCTTCGCAGAATAATCAATATAGTTTTAATTTTAGTGGTAAGGTTTTCCTTACCACTTTTATTAATGGCTTTAGCCAGTTTCGTGCGGAACGTACGAAACAGACAACCACCCGCTATGCGGGTGGGTAATAAAAGTTATACAAAAAATCTCCAATCTGTTACAATAAAGTTGTTCAGGCTTATTGCACAAGAAAGGAGATTTTTTATGGCAAATAAAACAAATAGTTTATCGCATACAAAGTGGGTGTGTAAATATCACGTAGTATTTGCACCGAAATATAGGCGAAAAGCAATATATGGACAGTATAGAGCAGATTTACAAGAAATAATAAGAACACTATGCAAGTACAAAGATGTAGAAATATTGGAAGGTCATATGATGCCAGACCACGTACATCTACTTTTAAGTATACCACCAAAAATGAGTGTGTCAAGTTTTATGGGATACCTAAAGGGCAAGAGTGCATTGATGATGTTTGATAAACATGCAAATTTAAAATATAAATTTGGGAACAGACATTTTTGGGCAGAAGGGTATTATGTGAGTACTGTAGGATTAAATGAAGCTACAATACGAAAGTATATAGAAGAGCAAGAAAAACACGATATAGCCTTAGATAAATTGAGTGTCAAAGAGTACGAAGACCCTTTTAAGGGTAGCGTGTAATACAAACGCCCTTTAAGGGGCGGCAAAAGTGGCAACGGCAATAGGCTTGAACATAGAGAAAGCCAGCGCCTTGAGACGCCGGCCGGTATCATACCCTTTTAGGGTTGAGCAAACCACCCGTTTGACGGGTGGTCATGATTTT
>JAZUMM010000100.1:0-2975 GCA_045603625.1 Acutalibacteraceae bacterium
ATACTGCAGTTGCAATTAATGTTTGCAATGATTACATTTCAAAAACAGGCGATACAACACCTGTCGTTGTTGCATCTACTGCTTCACCGTATAAATTCTCAAAAGCAGTTCTTGGCGCAGTTGAAAAAGACAAAAAGGAATATGACGATGAGTTCGCAACAGTCAAGGCTCTGGAGGATGTTTCAGGTCTTGAAGCACCGAAGCAGCTTTCTGCACTTAAGGGTAAAGAGGTACGCTTTACAAAGGTTACCTCTAAAGACAATATGGCAGATGTTGTATTTGATATGTTGGGGATATAAAAATGTCTTTATTTACAATAGGTGACCTTCATCTGTCGTTATCTGCAGATAAGCCTATGGATATTTTTAAAGGCTGGACTGATTACGTAGACCGCCTTAAAAATAACTGGAACAGTATTGTTACACCTGAAGATAGTGTTGTTATTCCCGGCGATATTTCGTGGGCAATGAATATTGACGAAGCGAAAAAGGATTTTGAATTTATCAACAACGAGCTTAACGGAACAAAGTATATTCTCAAAGGTAATCACGATTATTGGTGGAATACCATGAATAAAATGAACAAGTTCCTTACAGAAAATAATTTTGATAAAATTAAAATCATTCATAACAATGCCTATCAGGTAGAGGGCTTTGTTCTTGCAGGAACACGCGGATGGTTTTACGATGATTCTGCAGGGGATATTGACAAGGTCATTTTACGGGAAGCGGGCAGGCTCCGTCTTTCACTTAACGAAGCACAAAAATATGAGGGTGAAATAATAGCCTTTCTTCATTATCCGCCGTTAAACGAAGCGCAGAAGTGTGAAGAGATTTTATCGGTTATTAAAGAATTTCCCGTAAAGCAATGCTTTTTCGGTCATCTTCACGGTTTTGTTGCTCCGGGCTGTGCTTCAATTGAAGATGATGGTGTACAATTTAAGCTTGTTTCTGCGGATTATCTGCACTTTACACCCAGACTTATTACCAAAAGTCAGGCAGATATAATGTAAAAACCATAAATAATTAATGAAATTTTCCAAATAATGTAAAATAATTCAAAAAATAGTGGAAATTCATGGATTATTGTGATATAATTCAACAGTTATAATATGTTCGCAAAATGAAAGGATGTTATTGTGATGTTAAAGTCTTGCGAAAAAATCGAAACAAATGTATATGCTCTTGAAGTAGCACTTGAAGGGGATGCTTTTAAAGCAGCAGTTTCTAAAGCATATACAAAAACAAGGGGCAAATACAATGTTCCGGGTTTCCGTAAGGGTAAAGCTCCTAAACACATTATTGAAACATACTACGGCAAAGAAGCATTCTGGTATGATGCAATTGATGCAGAATATCCTGCACTTTTTGATGAAGCAGTTAAAGAAGCAGGCATTACACCTGTTGCAGCTCCTCATGATGATGAAATTGCAGAAATGAACGAGAACGGCTTCGTTATTAAATTCAAAGTTACCGTTAAGCCTGAGGTTGAACTTAAAAAATACAAAGGCATTAAAGCAGAAAAAGAAAAGGTTACTGTTAAAAAAGCAGAAATCAAAGAAGAAGTTGAAAAGGCTCTTGAAAAAGACTCAAAGCTTGTTGCAGTTGAAGGCAAAGCAGCTAAAAAAGGCGATATTGCTACAATTGACTTCGAAGGCTTCCTTGATGGCGTTGCATTTGAAGGCGGTAAAGGCGAAAATTACGACCTTGAGCTTGGCTCAGGCAACTTCATTCCGGGCTTCGAAGAGCAGGTAATCGGCCACAAAGCAGAAGAGGAATTTGACATTGACGTTACATTCCCTGAAGATTACGGCGCAGAAGACCTTGCAGGTAAAGCAGTTGTATTTAAAATCAAGCTTCACAAGATTATGAAAAAGGAGCTTCCTAAATACGATGATGAATTCGTTAAGGATGTTTCTGAATTTGATACAATCGCAGATTACGAAAAGCATCTTGAAGAAGAAATCAAGGCTCGTAAAGAGGCTGCTGCAGACCGCGAGTTTGAAAACAAGGTTATGGATACTCTTGTTGACAATGTTAAAGCAGAAATTCCTGCAGTTATGATTGAAAAAGAAGTTGATAACCAGATTAACGAATTCGATTACAGACTTCGTTCACAGGGTATGTCAATGGATATGTACCTTCAGTATCTTGGTATGGATGTTGCTGCTCTTCGCGACAGCTACAAAGAAGGTGCAGAAAAGCAAGTTAAGCTTCGTCTTGCTCTTGAAAAGATTATTGAGCTTGAGAAAATTGAAATTTCTGATGAAGACGTTGAAACAGAACTCAAGACATATGCAGATGCATACAATATGCCAATGGAGAAAATCAAATCTCTTGTTTCTGTTGAAGATGTTAAAGCAGACCTTGGTTGCAGAAAAGCAATGGATATTGTAAAAGATACTGCTGTTGCAGGCGCAAAAAAAGCTGCAGCTAAAAAAGAAGCGGCAGAGGATAAGGCAGAAGAAAAACCTGCAAAGAAGACTGCTGCTAAAAAGACAACTGCTAAAAAAGACGATGCAGAAAAGAAACCTGCTGCTAAGAAAACAACAAAGAAAGCTGCAGATGCCGAATAATTCAATCATCTATGCCGCCACAGTTATATCTGAGGCGGTATATGTGTCTTTTAGAGGTTGTTTAAAATTTTTATAATTACCAATAATTCTATTAAATTTTGTTTATGGAGGTCATTGTATGGCACTTGTTCCTTATGTTGTTGAACAAACTAATCGCGGAGAACGTCAGTATGATATTTTTTCAAGACTTCTTAACGATAGAATTATAGTTCTTTCTGATGAGGTTAACGATGCAACTGCAAGTCTTGTTGTTGCACAGATGCTTTATCTTGAAGGTCAGGACCCTGAAAAGGATATCAGTTTTTATATCATCAGTCCCGGCGGTAGCGTAACTGCAGGTTTTGCAATTTACGATACTATGCAGTACATCAAATGTGATGTTTCAACAATCTGTATGGGT
>JAZUMM010000101.1:0-2731 GCA_045603625.1 Acutalibacteraceae bacterium
GTATATATCAACAATTTATTTTTTTCAACAAAAAAACTCCAAATGTTGAATTTTTGGAGTTTTGTAATAAATATTAAGTTTTTGTTTGTGCATAAGCACTACTGCGCGTTTCTTTTATAAAAATTTCAAATTGCTCCGTAGTTAATAATGAAGGAAAGCTGAGGATTTTTAAAGGTACACCGTCACTGTTGTGGTATGATGGTTGCTCGTAATAAAAATCGTTTACGTAAAAGCCAAGCTTTTTATAAAAGGCGATTCTTTTTATTTGTTGCTCTGTAATTGGTTCCTCTGCTTCAAGAACAATGCTCTTTTTATAGTGCGATTTTATTAAATCAATAGCTTTGCTGCCGTAACCGCAACCGCGCAAAGCACTGTCTATGGCAATATGCTCAATAAAAACAAAAGATGGCAGATTCCATATTGCAATAAAGCCGATATCCTTACTTTCATCATAGATTTCAAAAAAATCAAAGCGTGAGTCTGTAAGGCATTTTTCTTGTTCAATTACAGAACGCCTTTCCTCGTAGGGAAAGGCGTTTTCCATTTTTTTATAAACAATTCTGAAACGCTCTTTTGTAACAGGTATAAGCTTTAACATAATTATTTAATTTGAGTACCTGCAGGAACACAGTCCGGAAGGAACACTACCTGACAACCGCAAGCGCCGTTTGTTGCTGCAAGGAGCATACCCTGACTTTCAACACCTGTAAGGCGTGCAGGCTCAAGGTTTGCAATTACAATAATCTTTTTGCCTACAAGCTGTTCGCAGGTGTATTCACTTTTTATAGAAGAAACGATTGTTCTTGGCTTGTCGCTACCGTCGTTGAGAGTGAGCTTAAGACAGCTATGAGATTTTCTGATTTCTTGTGCTTTAACGATTTCGCAAACACGAAGGTCAAGCTTTTCAAAGTAATCAATTGAAACAAGCTCTTCTTTAAACGGAACAAAAGCATCGGGCTCGCCGTATACGTGCTTATCTGTGTTTTCTTCTTCAACAACAGCCTTTGCAGCCTCTTCCGCTTTTGCTTCATCTTCTGTTTTTTCGTAAGAGAAGTCAAGAAGACCAACGTATTTCTGAGGGTCAATTGCATAAAGGAAGAGGTAAAGACGCGGACCCTTTTCTTTATCTATAAGGAGCTTATAGATGTTTTTGAAGAACGTGCCCTGTAAAGCCTTAAGAGCTTTTTCATCCAAATCCTCTCCGTTGATTTCCTTCGGGATAGCATAAAGCTTTTTGTTAAGGTCATCAAGACTGTAGCCACCGTTTTTAATGTACTCAAAAAGAGCTTTAACCTCTTCTTTTTGTGTATTTGTAAGAGTGTTGTAAATTTCCCAGTTACGGTATTCTCTTAAGCGGTTAACCTGGTCAGGAGCACAGTTTTCAAGCCAGTATTTAGCTTTTTGAAGACGTTCTTTAAATTCAGCCTCTTTGTATGGAGTGCCGATTTTTTCAAAAACAGTTTCAAGCATAGGGATGTTAAAGTCAACAACACTGCCTAACTGAACAAGAAGGCTCATAGGAACAGTATCAAGCTCTCTGTCACCTACAGTTGTGTTGTACATAATATCCTTTTGTGCATCTGTTGCGGTACCGTCCTTTATTGCGTTGTACATTTTATCAAATTCAAAGTACTGACGGAGAATACCATCGTCAAAACAGAAGTCAAAAGCCTTGAGAGGTTCTGTTTTTGAGTAAAGCCAGAGAATAACTTCAGGCTCATAGATTTTAAGAAGAGTTTCAGGAGTAAGGTTAAGACCTGAAGAGCCTGACATTTTACCGGTAGTTCCCTTGATGCCGATAAATTCGTAGCCCTGGAAAAGAGGAGGCTCGTAGCCAAAAATCTTCTTTGCAATATCCTTACTTGTATCGTAGCTGCCGTGAGGAGAAGCATGGTCCTTTCCGCCCGGTTCAAAGTCTACACCTTCATACATCCAACGCATAGGCCAGTCAATTTTCCATGCAAGCTTGCAGTTGAAATCAGTTGTAAAATCAAAGCTGCCTTTGTGACCGCAGGCACAAGTATATTCTGCCTTTGTGCAATCGTCTGAAAGTGAAGTGATTTTTGTTGTATCCTTACCGCATTCTGAGCAATAGATGCTTACAGGGTAATAATTTTCTCTCTCGCCCTCTTGTACAGGCTGTGTACGGTGAGAAGCAAGAATATCAAAAATCTCGCCACGTTTCTGAAGAGATTCAAGAATATATTTTGTGTACTTACCGCTTCTGTACATTTCTGCCTGATGGCGATAATCCATATCAATGCCGAATTTAACAATTGAGCGTTCAAACTCGTGTTCAAAATATTCTGCATAAGTTTTTTCTTCAGTATTGAAAGGGTTTCTGACGTCAACGTAAGGACAGCCGATATATTTTTCCATATCGTCGTCAATAGCGGCAACGTTAACAGGCACCTTTCTCATACGGTCAAATTCATCCCAAGAGAAAAGGAGCTTAGCCTTTTTACCTTTTTTAATAAGTGCTCTTACAACAAAGTAGCTTGTTGCAATATCACGGAAGTTACCGATATGGATAGAGCCTGAAGGGCTGATACCTGCAGCGCAAACGTACTCTTCCTTATCAGGGTTACGTCGAATAATTTTGTCAGCAATCATTTCTGAGCAATGCATAAAATCACACTCGTTTCAAAAATTTATATAATAAATACATAATTTAACAGTTTATCATTTTACAATAAAGAGTAATTTATGTCAAGTAAAATAGGATTCTCTA
>JAZUMM010000102.1:0-7986 GCA_045603625.1 Acutalibacteraceae bacterium
CTCTTATGCGCTGTTTTAAATTTATTAATTACTGACGTAAGTGCTCAGGAGCAACAATTTACTATAAATTCCAATGAGATTTATATGAAGGTTCCTGCAGAATTTCAATTTTGCCCTTTTGATTTGACAAGTGATTATTATTCCTTTAAAAATAATGAGGGTCATACTTTGTATGTAGATTGCCTGAAAAATACTTACGGCCTTAAAAAAGTAAGTGATATAACACAACAAAAGGCTGAAGAAATTGTAAGCTTAATGTTTTTTGCAGAAGGCGATAATGAAAGCCTTAATTCACTTAAAATTAATTACTCTTCATTTTCGCAGACAATGGTAAACGGCATAAACATATTTGTTCTTGAAGGCAGTTTTTTGCACGTTGATTCAACAGATGAGCCCACAGGCTTCGGTATTTGCTTTGCGGCAACTCAGGAAAGCTTGTTTTTTATCAGTCTGCAAACCTCTTATAAGGATTTTGATAAAAAGGATGATTTGCTTCTTTTTATGGGTGATGTTAAAATAAACGGAACCTTTTTAGAGGGAGATAAGCCTGCTTATGAACTTAATTTTTCTGCATCGGCGTTTAAGGATGTTGCAAAAAACGACGTTCAGAACAGCTTTAAGGATTACGAGGCATTTATCAGCGAAAAATATGCAGAAGAGGATGCAGCGTTAAATCAACAGGAATATGAAGAAATAAGAGATGATTTATATAAAGGTGCGTATATTATTTCTGCAGTTTCCGTAACTTTATTAATTATTTCTGTTATTTTTCTTTTTAAGAAATATAAAAAGAAAAAACAAGCTAAAATAGAAGGTACAACTTCTGAAAATAAATGAAAATTTTAAAAGGTGATTTTAATGAAAACTTTTCCAATTGGTGTAATTGTAGATAGCTTCAGAACAGATATTCCGTCTGCAGTTAAAAAGGCAGCACTTTGCGGTGCACAAGGTATTCAGGTTTATGCAACACGTGGTGCAATGAGTCCGGATGAGCTTGTTGGTTCAAAAAGAAAAGAATTTCTTGATATTGTTAAATCAAACGGTCTTGTAATTTCTGCTCTTTGCGGTGACCTTGGCGGTGGCGGATTTATTCATAAGGATTTAAACCGCCAAAGAGTTGACTATTCAAAGAGAATCCTTGACCTTGCAAAAGAGCTTGAAACAGATATTGTTACAACTCATATCGGTGTTGTGCCAAGTGACCCTAATCATGATAGATTTAAAATTATGCAAGAGGCTTGTGGTGAGCTTGCAGAATATGCAGACTCCATCAATGCACACTTTGCAGTTGAAACAGGTCCTGAAACAAGTGCTGAATTAAAGGTTTTTCTTGATAGCCTTAACTCAACAGGCGTAGGCGTTAACCTTGACCCTGCAAACCTTGTTATGGTTACAGGAGATGATCCTGTTAAAGCAGTACATAATCTTAAAAAATATATTGTTCACACTCATGCTAAGGACGGTAAACAGATTTTTTATCGTGACCCTGAAATTGTTTACGGTATTAAAAAAGACGTTATTGTTACAGATGACTCTTTTATTGAGGTTCCTCTTGGTGAGGGTAGTGTTGACTGGCCGAATTACCTTAAAGCACTTGAGGATATTGGCTATAACGGCTTCCTTACAATTGAAAGAGAAGTTGGCGATGACCCTGAAAGAGATATACGCGCAGCAGTAGAATTCCTTAAAGCACAGATGAAGTAAAAAACGAAGGCTCGTAGGCGTTGTACCCGTAAGGATACAACGCCAGTTTTATTCGCCAAAGGCGAGTTATATTGCTTCGCAGTTATATTATGCTACGCATAGTTATATTGCCCTTCGGCAGTTTATTGGCGAATAAAATATCACTGAAACCGAAAGGTTTCAATAACACTATTGCCGTAAGGCAATAATATCACTGTGAGACTTGTCTCACAATATCACTATTAAAACTTATTTTCTTTTACTATATTCCTCATTCCGGATTCCAAATTTAAAAAGGTCTTACGGTTCATACCGTAAGACCTTTTTATTTTGCTTATGCTTTTTTCTTTCCTGTTATTGCTTTTACAACAAAGAGAGTTGCAATCATAAGAACAAGTGCAATTGGTAAAGATATGTACCAATATGGAATAAAGCCTGCAATTATGTAGCTTACTGCAGAAACTCCTGCAACTGTAAGTGCATAAGGTAACTGGGTTGAAACGTGGTTCAAGTGGTCACATTGTGCACCGGCAGAAGCCATAATTGTTGTATCTGAAATAGGTGAGCAGTGGTCACCGCATACTGCACCTGCCATACAAGCAGAAATAGATACGATTGTAAGCGGGTCTTTTGCAGAGAATACGCTGAGAACAATTGGGATAAGAATACCAAATGTACCCCATGATGTACCTGTTGCAAATGAAAGTCCTACTGCAATAAGGAAGATGATTGCAGGAAGGAATGACTGGAATGCACCTGCACTACCTTCAACAAGCTGAGAAATAAAGATTTTTGCGCCAAGAGAATCGGTCATAGCCTTAAGTGTCCAAGCACATGTAAGAATCATAATAGCAGGAACCATAGCCTTAAAGCCTTCCGGGAATGATTCCATAATATCCTTGAAGGAAATTACTCTTCTGATAAGGAAGTAAACAACTGTAATTATAATTGCAACAAAAGCACCGAATGCAAGACCTACAGAAGCATCACTGTTAGAGAATGCAGTAATAAAGCTTTCACCTGAGAAGAAGTCACCGGAGTAAATCATACCAATAACACAGCTGATTATGAGAATTATAACAGGAAGAATAAGGTCAATAACTTTGCCTTTTTCATTTACTGTCATTTCTTCAACAGCCTGCTTTGTACCGCTTGTAAATAAGTCGCCGTGTAACTCTGCATTTTCTTCGTGCTTTTTCATCGGACCATAGTTGAGGCTTGTAATTGCAAGGAAAATCATCATTGCAATTGTAAGCAAAGCATAGAAGTTAAACGGAATTGCCTGAATGAAAAGGCTGATACCGCTTTCTGCGCCTGCACCCTTTGCAAAGCCTGCAACTGCTGCTGCCCATGAGGAAATAGCAGCAATAATACATACAGGTGCTGCAGTAGCATCTATAAGGTATGAGAGCTTTGCACGTGAAATTTTGTTAGAGTCTGTAACAGGACGCATAACAGAACCAACTGTTAAGCAGTTGAAGTAGTCATCAATAAAAATGAGGCAACCTAATGCAATTGTAGCTAGCTGAGCGCCTTTTCTTGATTTGATGTGTTTTGTAGCCCATCTGCCGAATGCGGCGGAGCCACCGGCTTTGTTCATCATAGAAACAAGGGCACCTAAAAGTACAAGGAATAAAAGTATACCCATATTGTAAGAGTCTGAAAGACTTGCAATAAAGCCATCACTTACAACGTGAACAAGTGTACCTTCAAAGTTACCGCTTGCATAAATTGCACCGCCCACGATAATACCAATTACAAGAGAAGAATAAACTTCTTTTGTTATAAGGGCAAGAACAATAGCAATAATAGGAGCGAGAAGTGATAAGAATGTTGCGTATGACGGAACGTCTTCACGCACTTTTTTAATTGCGGTATTTACGTTTGTTTTAAAATTAGGATCTTTTTCAAGATTATCAGCATAATTTTCAACGTAATCTTTAGCACCGTAATTTTCAATTGTTTCGTCTTCTACGTCTAGTTCAGATAAGTTGTATGTTTCAACAACCTCTTCTTCTACGCCTTCATCATTTTCTTCCATATAAGAGAAAGAAATAATGTTTGCAGGGGCATCTTCTTCAGCAGCACCTGAGGCAGAACATAGTGTACCTAATGTGAAGGTGAGTATACACATAAAAAGTACAGCAAAGAATCTGCGGGATTTTTTGTTTTGCATATTAACCATCCTTTTCCATAATTATACCAAAAGTTTATAATTTATTGAAAATAAAGTCAAGAAAACAAGAAATTTTTGTATACTTACATAAACAAAAGAGCATTTCTTTGGTGAAAAAAGAAATGCTCTAAATATAGTTATTAAATATTGTTAAAATTTTGTCAATCATTTACCCATTAATTCCAATGGGTCAACCTTTTCGCCGTTATAAATAATTTCAAAGTGAAGATGGGGCTCTTCTGCCTTTTCAAAAGGAATTGTACCAAGGTAACCGATTAATTCGCCGCTTTTAACAGCTTTACCTACGGTTAATTCAATAGTATCCTTATTTAACCCGCAATACCGTGCCAGTACATTGTTACCGTGGTCAATTTCCATAACGGTTCCTAAAAGCGCATCATCAAAAATGTTTTTTACCGTACCGGGACTTATTGCCTTTATTTGTGCACCATCTGCTCCTTTAAAATCAACAGCGGCGTGTGTTCGCCAATCATCAGTTGTGGAGTTATATGATGGTGTAAGTGGCTTGTATTCCTTTAAAATATCTGTACCTAAAGGCAAAGTAAAATAATCTCTGTACGGTGTAGCATATTGCTTTTCGGTAGTTTCCTCAGTTGTTGCTTCGGTAAATAGATTTGTTTGTGTACGTGTATCAGGTACATCGGTTTTGTTTTGCCTTACCTCAAAATCAGGCTCATCCGGTACGTTAACGGTGCTTGGCGGTAATGTTACGTAGTCAGTTTCAATAGGAACCTGTAAATTATCAAGAGTTTTTTCTGTTGCAATTTTTGCAAACAATGCACCACCGATTGCAAGAAGAACTGCAAAAGCGTACGCTGTTTTTGCTATTTTCATTTTTCTTTTGTGCTTTGCATCCTCTGATGAGACAGGCTTAATTTCTCGTGACGGCTCGTTTTCGGGAATTTCTAAAGGCTTATCGTTCTTATTATTATCCATAAATAAAAATCTCCTTTCAGATTAAGTATTGCCTGAAAAAAGATTTGTATTCATTATATTAAAAATCTGAATAAAAAGGAAACACACTGACTGAGGGGACAGTCAGTGTGTTCCGGAACCAGTGTAACACTGTGTTCCAAGCTTACTTGAGGAGGTTAGTTCCGGTCGGAACTAAGTACTAATACTCAGTTGCGGCTTCCTTTCTTAGTACGCTACGTATTATAACACAAATATAAAATGTATGTAAAGTGAATTTTGTCAAAAAATGTCGAATATAAAAATCTTTTACTGATGATGAAAAAACAACACCTGTCGGATTACGTCGCTTTAGTTTAAACGCAATTTAATATGTTCCACGTGGAACATAAAGTAAAAACGAGGAATTCAAAATTTATGGGAAGATGTACTTCCGAACAGTATAAGCTTCGCAAAAAAATCGAAATTTGAAATTAAGCTTCGCAAAAATTTAAATATGTGATAGCTTATAAATCGTTAATGAAGTTTCTTAATTTCAATTTTCTTGTTTCCTTAGATTACAGGTGGTAACTATTATGTTTCACGTGAAACAAAAAAATAAAACCGACACAAGTCGGTTTTATTTAAGTATTATTTGCTTTTTTTAGCAGCCTTCTTTGCTTGCTTTTTTGCAAGTTTTTCTGCTTTGATTTTGGCATCTGCCTGAGCTTCTTCTATCTTTTTCTTTTCTATGTCTGCAAGTTTTTTAGCAATTGCTTTATCATTGCGTATTTTTGCAGAATCATAAAGGGCGTTAATTTCATCAAAGTGCTTGTAGTTTTCTTGTTGGACAAGAAGCTTTTGTGCATCCAGATAAGGTTTGGCGCATCTTGCAAAAATACCTTGTGCATTATTTTCAGCCTTGGTTTTTGCGCGGGCTTCTTTTAATAAGGTGTTAAATTTTTCAACCTTTTCTTTTGCTTCGCGAACAAGTTTAGCGTTTTTCTCATTAGGATATTTAGAAAAAGCCTTTTTAGCGTTTTTAAGAATAAGGTTTTTGTTTTTAAGTTCTTCGGAAATTGTATCTTCTGCGTAAAAGCACTTTTCAAGGGAAGCATAATTAAGTTGAACAAAAGGCTTATCTTCTTTATTGTAGTATCTTTCAATTGACTTTCGTGCAGAAAGGCGATTTTTGGCAATTTCAATTGCGGCGGAACGAACAGCCTTTTCTTCTTTAGTTGTTTTTGGCATTGCTTTAGCAGTTATAAGTTCTGCTTTAAGCTCTTCAATTGAAATTGTTGCAAGGCCTTGGAGACCTGCTTCATAAATTTCTGTGTTTTTTATTATGCGGAGCTTAAATTCTTCTGTTTGGAATTTGTTAAGCTCATCGCAAACAAATTTAGCAATTTCAATTTCCTCATTGTATTCAAGAGCTTCCTTGTAAGCCTTTTTGGCTTGTTTGCGTTCTGCTTTGTCAGTTATGCCTTTGTAGCTCTTTTTATTAGCAGTAACAGGAGTTGCATTTTCAAGTTCTTTTGATTTGCGTATGATTTCAACAGCCTCAACAATAGTAGCATCATTATTAATGCCGTTGCCATAATCTTCAAACATAGCACGGATTTTAAGAATACGAACAATAGATTTTTGTTTTCTTTCGTTAAGATCGTACCAGAAGAATGGAATTACATTCATTAAAGCACCAAAAGCTGCTAAAATAATTAAAACATCAACAAGGCTTAAAAGTATATCAAGATCATAAAGTGCTGAATAAGCATTTGAATAGTTATCTTGTCCGTGAGCTAACTGTTCTTCAAGAATTTTACCAACAGTTGTGAACTTGTCTTTTCCTAAATTCACAATACGATTTAAAATTTCAGGATCAGAGGTAACGATTCTGGCATTTTCTTCGGTAATTCCCTTTTGTTTGTAAATAAAAGGCAGAACAGATGAGGTAGCAAGGGCTAAAACTGTACCGATAGTGTTAACTGCTGAAAACATACCATCTATACGTTCACCTGTTTTATATTGCTGATAATCGCGTATATCTGCTTGAATTGAAGGGTTAAGAATATGTGCAAATGAACCCATAAGGGCGTTAAGCCACAAGCAGGACATTATGAGAAGAATAGTAACGTTATATGTAATTTCTTCTGTAAAAAGAAGCATTGCAAGAATAAATACAATATTAAACAAATTAGTTACAATAAGAACTGCTTTTTTACCCCATTTTCTAATACAGAAAGGAGCAGCGAGCATACCCCATAAAGAAGCGTTACCGTAAACAGTTTGTATAATACCGAAGGTTGTACCGGAGCAAGCACCGCCATAATCATATAGCCATCTCATTATGTTACCGTAGGAGCTTTCAAGGAAGCCAATCCATCCGGCAAGAGAAATAATCCAAAAATATTTATTTTTAGCAACAGCTTTAAGAGCGTCTGTAAATCTGATTTGTACAACGTGTGTTCTTGCTTGAACAATTTTTTCTTCTGTGTGTTTATATACAATAATACAGAGGAGTATGCCTAAAACAGCAAGGATGGGGTAAAGCAATCTGTAAACACGGATATCTGTAGAGTTTGATTTAAACAAATGTTGAGCAATAAGAGGAGTAAAAAGATTTACTACTGTTGGAGCAAAGGAATAAACAACGCTCTTAACTGAAGCAACATCAGCTCTTTCTTGTGAGTTGGGTGAAAGGACGTGAATAAGATTTTCATAACCGTCGTAGAAGAAATAATAGAAAAAGTGAAGGAGAAGATTGAGAATCATGATAATAGCACATTTTACAATATATGCTGTTGATTTACCAAGAATTACACTATCTCCAAAAATGGTGTTTAATGAGTTATACGGGAACCAAACCATAGTGATACAGATAATTGCAGCCGGAATAGCCATGGTAACTATGTAAGGTCTGTATTTACCTGCTTTGTTACGGGTGTTATCAATTATGTTTGCCCTGACAGCAGTAAGAGGTATGTTAGCAATAACAGCAATTACGTACATAATGTACATATCTAATGGGGCAATACCTAAAACGCTGGAAAGCAGTGTGTTGTTAGCAGCAAGCAAACAAGCTGTACCCATTGTGATGATCATATAGGCACCAATACCGCCACCGGAGTATGCGGCAATTTCTTTATAGGGCATATAACGTCCTAATTTAGGAGTATTCCAATAAGTTTTGATACTGGAAAGCCCATCTAAAGCTT
>JAZUMM010000103.1:0-8760 GCA_045603625.1 Acutalibacteraceae bacterium
ATTTTCTTCATTTCTGCTTCTATTTTTTCAAGAATCTCAGGAGTGAATGAAATATCACTATCAATATCATAGTAAAAGCCGTTATCAATTGCAGGACCAATTGCAAGCTTTGCGTTTGGGTAAAGACGTTTAACTGCCTGTGCAAGAATATGTGATGCAGTATGCCAGAATGCATGCTTACCTTCATCACTGTCAAATGTTACAAATTCAAGCTCACAGTCTTCACTAAGCTCTGTACGTATATCTGCTGCTTCACCATTTATGAGGCAAGCACAAACGTTTCTGTAAAGACCCATAGAAATGTCTTTGCAAACATCTGCAGCACTGATACCTGCTTCGTACTCTTTAACATCATCACGAAGTTTAATTTTAATCATATATATCTATCCTTTCGATTAATTTGTAAAATAAAAAAATCCCAAATATCCACAAGGGATATTTGGGATGAAGTTTAACTCCACGGTTCCACCCATATTACAGCACAACTGTACTGTCACTTTGAAAAGCCTTAACGCGACTACACGACCTTGCTTATCTTACGCTTCGCAAAGCACTCAAGAGTGGTTTTGGGGATATTTGCTTTTGCACCTTTCACCAACCGGTGCACTCTCTGAAAAGCGGAAATACCCTTACTTTCTCCGTCTATGATTTATATGTGTTAAGAAAATAATACCCGTAAATTCAGTTTTTGTCAACTAAATTATTCTTCAGTAGCTTCTTCAACTGCTTTTTTGGGTTGAATTTTACCATAAAGAGAAGCCGTACTGTCAACCTTTTTCTCCCTTGGTTCTGCAGGTGTTGCAGGAACGTAAGGTGCTCTTTTTTCTCTTGAGCGTCTGTCATTTCGGAAGTTAGAACGTCTTTCGCCACCTTCAGGAGTAATAACAACTCTTCTTCTGTCGCCTTCACCGATTGAGTGAGAGGTAACACCTTCAATTTCTTGAATAGCTGTGTGAATTACTCTTCTTTCATAAGGGTTCATTGGCTCAAGAGCTGAGCTTCTGCCATTTTTAAGAACTCTTGTTGCCTGACGTTTTGCAAGAGATTTAAGAGTTTCCTCTCTACGGCTTCTGTAATCACCTACGTTAAGAGCAACTCTTTTATTATTATCTTCAAAACGATTAACAAAAAGTCTTGTAAGGTACTGTAAAGCATCAAGGGTCTCGCCTCTTCTGCCTATAATGTTACCGTAATCTTCTTCGCAAGTAATTTCAAAGAAAATATCTTCATCTGTTTCTTTTGCAGTAACGCCAACGCCTGAAAAGCCCATACCTTCAAGAATGGCTTTAAGGTAAAATGTTGCAGGAGTTTCCTTTGCTTCAACATTTGTTAAATCAACTGCCGGTGCTGCTTCCTTTTTAGGGGCTTCTTTTTTAAGAGTCTCTTTTTTAGGAGCTTCCTTTTTAGGTTGAGATTTTTTCTCTGTGTTTTTCTTTTCCTGCTTCTGAGCTTTTTCCTGAGGAGCACTTTTTTGAGCCTTAGGAGCCTTTGGTGCTTCCTTCTTTTCTTCTATACCATCGTCATAAAAAGCCTTAACCTGTGCATCTGCACCACCAAAAAGGCCTAACACCTTCTTTTTAGGGAAGGTAACGATTTCAACTTTAACGTCGGCATCTAAAGGAGCATTTAAATTGCTGATAGCCATTTTCTGTGCTTCTTCAATAGATGCTGCAACGCCAATTGCTTCCTTTATCATATATTCACCTTATTTCTTTTCGATTTCAACACGACGTTTAATATTATCTTCTCTGGAACGTCTTGTAACTGTTTCGTCAACCATCTGTTGAGCAATAACCTTTTTAGGACTATAAAACTTTGCAAGAGCAACCTGCTGAATAAATGAAATAACGTTAGAAAGTATCCAATACATACCAACGCCTGCAGGGAACTGGAATGTAAACCACAATGACATAACGGGTGACATAAATGTCATACAGCCCATGGTAGGATTCTTTGCCATTTCAGGATTATTCTTGCGTTGCTTCACAAACATAAAGAGAGATGATGCAAGTGATGTTGCACAAGATAAAATCGGAATTAACCACAGTTTGCTGAACACCTTAGTTGTTGGTGTTTGTGCAAGGTCAATACCGAAAAGGTAAAATCCTTCTCTGAAGTTTATGAGGTCCTGTACTCTTTCAGGTTTAATAACGTCTGCAAGCTTATCCTGATTGTTCATTAACGCTGTAAGAATATCAAGCTGGTAGGTTGATGCATTACCGCCCTTTTGAGAAACGACAATACCCAATGCATCTGCCATTGCCTTAGCTTCTTCTACAGTAAAGCTGAGAACGCTTGTGATTGGTGTACGGATAATTGAGTACAAACCAAACATAACAAGCATTTGTATAATAAGTGATGTACAACCCATATTGGCTGCACCAAAGCCCTCTCGTTGATAAAGAGCCTGTGTTTCTTCTTGAATTTTTTGTTGATTACCTGCGTATTTTGTTCTGATTTTGTTTACCTTTGCATTAAGTCTTGTCTGTCTTGCAGCATTTTTTTGTTGCTTGATAGATGACGGTAAAAGTATAGCACGAACTGTTACGGTTAATACAACAAGTGAAATGATATAGCTGTCTGTAATATTATACAGAAAGCTGAGCACCCATCCTAACGGAGTTGCAAAAATATCCATTTTTCGGTTTCCTTTCCGTAGTTTTTAGGAGTTACTTTTTCTCCTTCTTAGGCGGAACGGGATCTACCCCTCCCGGAAAAAATATATTGCATCTCATTAATCTTCTTATTGTAAGAATTGAGCCCTTTAAAAGCCCATGCACCTCAAGTGCTTCAAGCGCATATTGGGAACAAGTCGGGTAATATCTGCATTTTGGCGGAAAAAGCGGTGAAATTTTACGCTGATAAAATCTTATGCTTGCCATAAGTACTTTTTTCATTATTCTTCACTCTCCGACTGAAAATCCGGAATACTTTTTTCTTTTAACATACCCTGAGACTCAAACAATTCTGTCATAATCTCTGCAATACGTGTGCTTTTTACATACTTCGTTTTACTTCTGGCAACAAAAACAATATCGTACTGTGGTAAAACATTGGGACAAACATTTCTGAAGGCCTCTTTAATAACTCTGCGTGAACGATTACGCTCAACTGCATTACCTATTTTTTTACCGGTAGTTATACCAATACGGCAAATTCCCGCGCGGTTCTTTGAGTAATAAATAACCAGCGCAGGATGAGTTAAACTTATACCTCTATTATACAGCCGACGAAAGTCAGGATTGTTGTTAAGTGTGACGAAGTCTGACACATTTTTCTCCTATAGGGATTACCCTATTTTACACAAATTAATATGTGAGTTGCTTTCTGCCTTTTTTACGACGACGAGCGAGTACCTTGCGGCCGTTTCTGTCTGCCATTCTCTTACGGAAACCGTGTTCCATTTTTCTGTGTCTTTTCTTTGGCTGATAAGTTCTTTTCATTTTTATTTCTCCTATCTGTATATTCAGGCTATTGCGAAGTAAAAGAAGTAGTTAAAGCCTGTTATTTATAAATCAATTTGCTACATACATACTTTTCGACAGTAGCAGATGACATTATATAAAATTTTCGCAAAAAAGTCAATAGTTATACTTTATAAATACTGAATATTTTACAAATAATTAGTTTTATGTTTATTGATATTTACCGAAAATTGTGATATAGTATTAAAGTATTATTAGGAGATGATTTTAAATGAGCGAATGTACTCACGATTGCAGCTCTTGTTCACAAAACTGTGCTTCAAGGCAACAACCGGAAATTCAAAAAGAAAAACCAAACGAGCTTTCTAACATTAAAAAGGTTATTGGTGTTGTAAGCGGTAAAGGCGGTGTGGGCAAATCTTTAGTAACATCACTTCTTGCTGTTACAATGCAAAGACGCGGTTTTAAATCTGCAGTGCTTGATGCAGATATTACCGGTCCTTCTATTCCAAAGTCTTTTGGCATTAAGGAGAGAGCTTTGGGTACAGAAAACGGTATTTTACCTTGCAAAACAAAAACAGGCATTGAAATTATGTCAATCAACCTTCTTTTAGATAACGATACTGACCCTGTTGTATGGCGCGGCCCTGTTATTGCAGGCGTTGTTAAGCAATTCTGGACAGACGTTATATGGAACGATGTTGATTTTATGTTTGTTGATATGCCTCCGGGAACAGGCGATGTTCCTCTCACAGTTTTCCAGAGCCTTCCTATTGACGGTATTGTTATTGTCGCTTCACCGCAAGAGCTTGTTGGTATGATTGTAGAAAAAGCAGTCAACATGGCAAATCTTATGAATATTCCGATTATTGCACTTTGCGAAAACATGGCATACTTCCTGTGCCCTGATTGTAACAAAAAACACACTATTTTCGGTGAAAGTCATATAGATGAAATTGCTGAAAAGCATAATGTGGATACTGTTTCACAAATACCAATTAACAATAAGCTTGCCGCTGCAGTTGATGCAGGTACAGTTGAATTGTTTGACGGTGACTGGGTTGACAATATTGCAGATAAGCTTACAAAAATGCTTTAAAACTTATGGGGACTGTGAATAACAGTCCCTGTTTTATAAGGTGATGTAAATGAAAAAAATTGTTCTTATTGACCTTGATAACACAATAATTGATTTTAATGAATGTGCCCGTCATTCAATAATTAATTCCTTCAAAAAGCATGACTTTACATATACGGAAAATGTTTTTGAAACGTTTATTACCGAAAACGTTAAAATCTGGAAACGACTTGAAAAAGGCGAAATAGATAAGCCGTTTTTAAGAGCAAACCGCTGGAACATTATTCTTGGTAAATTAGGTATTGATTTTGATGGAACAATTATTGAAGAGGAATTTGAAAACGGAGTTTCTCAACATGCATTTCCGGTAGACGGCGCATACGAATTGCTTGATTATTTAAGTAAAAAATATGAATTATACGTGGTATCAAACGGTTTTCGATTTGTTCAGGAAAACAGAGTTAAAATAGGTGGCTTTGACAAATATTTTAAAGATTTATTTTTATCTGAAGACATCGGTATTCAGAAACCTGACATACGTTTTTTTAACTACTGTTACGAAAAAATCAACTGTCCGCCCAAGGAAGAATTAATACTTATCGGCGACAGTCTTTCAGCAGATATAAAAGGTGGAAATAATTTTAATATTGAAACTATATGGTTCAATAAAAACAACGAACCACAAAACCCTGAAACAAAAGCAACTTATACAGTAAGTAAATTATCAGAAATCAAAAATATATTATAAAAAAGCTTGAGAGAATCACGCATTTCTCTCAAGCTTTTATTTTCAGCATATTTCTGCAAATTGACATTTTATGACCTTTTCGATATCTTTTACTGCTATCTCTATCTGCAAGCCTATTTTACCTGCGCTGAAAAATATGTTATCCATATTCTGTGCAGAAGAATCAATTGTCGTGGCAAAAAACTTTTTCATTCCGATTGGGGAACATCCGCCATGAATGTACCCGGTCAATGGTAATAAATCCTTTGACTTTATCATTTCAATGTTCTTTTCACCTACACTGCCGGCGGCTTTCTTTAAATTTAATTCCTTACACACGGGCACAAGAAAAACATAATACTGACCTGATTTACCTACTGTTACAAGAGTTTTGAACACCTGTTCCGGTGACTCGCCCAAAGCTTTTGCAACATCCTCACCGGCTATCATCCCCGATTGAGAATAATCGTGTACTACGTATTGTATCTTCTTTTGGTCCAATAACCTAATTGCATTAGTTTTTTCAAATTTTGCCATTTTTTATTCTCCGAAAATTAAAAAATCTGTATTTACTTCACTGTACTCTATTTGCTTTGACCATCTTTTTACGTTATTTATGAAATCCGTTAAAGATAAATCGCCTTTTTGTTGAACTGTTTGCTCATTGCATAGCATAATAAATCTTAAAGAATCCACACAAAAGCTTACTCTTTTTACAATTTCACCATCAAAAACCGCCTTAATTAAATGACGGTAAATAATATACGACAACAAATCAGAATATATTTTATTAAAATCAGGATTCAAATCCACATTCCCTGTTAAAGAAGCATTGCTTTCTTCTAAAAAATCAATATATTTAGTCCACTCATTATCAATAGGCTCAGTTTTTAAATATTCTTTTATAAGGTTATCTTTATTCTTTATTTTGCACTCTTCACCTGTAAAGTCTTGAGTTTTTGTAAGTATTTTTACAATTTTTCCCTCAAGACTCAAGGACTCTTTTTTCAAAACATCAAAAAGTCTTTCTCTGAATGCCGATAAATAAATATACGTATCTGATTCTACTATCTCCTCTTTACTTGAAAGGTCAACTTTTTCACCGTCATTTTCCTCTGTAAGGTAAAAGCCTTTTTGAAAAAGCAGCCTGCAGGCTTCTTCACATGATAAGCCTAATCCGCACTCAGTAACACCTGCAAACCACTCATAGAACCTGGGATGCTCACGACAAATATCGCAAAGATAATCTTCACCGCATTCGCTAATAATTTCACATAAATTACCCTTATTAAGAAACGGACACCTTTCATCGGAGCACAGTTTAAAACAAATACTGCCATCCTCAGAGGTAACAAGATTCTTTTTGATTTTGTTTCCCAAATCACCTGTAATGCTTTTATATTTATTTAAAGCTGTTTCATCTACATCTATTTCCCAACCGATACAGCAATTATCTGTACATTGCGAAGCTATGCATTTAAATTCATTGAAAAAAGACGGCTTTATATATATCATTATTTAACCTCTGTTATTTCTTTTACGTATATCACGTTGTTTTTACACAAAAACTTAATTTCTTTATTTTTATAACTCATACCGTAAACGCGGTTTTCATCATCCTGATATTGAGGTCGCGGGTCTAAAGAAAGAATTTCTATAATTTCATCTCTGAAAACGTTATCAATTTCTATTTCAGGTGATATTTCAACCTTTAAATACTCATCCTTATGCTCATCAGAAAAACCGCCCTTGGCATCTTCAATACAATCAACGTACGGAAGATAAGGCTTAATGTCAAATATAGGAGTATTATTCTTTAAATCAGCTCCGGAAACTATTAACTGAATACCCTCAGTAGTTTTTTCAACACCTTCAAGCATAACACAAGAAAGTCCTAAATTATTAGGTCTGAACGGTGAGCGAGATGCAAAAACACCAACTCGTTTGTTTCCTCCTAATTTAGGTGGCCTTACTGTTGCAGACCATTCCCCTGTATTTTCTGAAAATCCCCATATCAACCATAAATGCGAATACTGCTCAATATCCCTGAACATAGTTTCATCTTTGAATCCATCGCAAAAAGCAATACGTGATTTTACGGATTTTGCAAGACCGCCTTGTCGCGGAACGCCAAATTTTTCATTATAGCCATTTTTTATAAACGCTATAGGAGTAATATTAAATTTCATTAAATCACCGATATAAATAATAAAATATTTATTACTTTAAGTCAACAAAAACAAAAACTCCTCGGAAAAATTCCGAGGAGTAATTGTTGAATTATTAAAGCTTAAATTACTTAAGTTCAACCTTTGCGCCAGCTTCTTCAAGTTTTGCTTTTGCAGCTTCAGCATCATCTTTAGATGCAGCTTCTTTAAGAGTTGCAGGAGCGCCATCAACCTTAGCTTTTGCTTCAGCAAGGCCAAGACCTGTGATTTCACGAACAGCTTTGATAACAGCAATTTTGTTTGCACCAACTTCTGTAAGTACAACGTCAAATTCTGTTTTCTCTTCAACAGCAGCAGCGCCACCGTCAACAGGAGCAGCAACTGCAACTGCAGCAGCAGCTGATACACCAAATTCGTCTTCTACAGCTTTTACGAGTTCTGAGAGTTCAAGAACTGTAAGTGTTTTTAATTCTTCAACAATAGCAGTAATCTTTTCAGATGCCATTTTATTTTCCTCCATTTAATGCCTTTTAAGGCTTAATATTTTTTTAAAATTTTAATTCAGCAGTAATTATTCAGCAGCTGCTTCTGCTGTTTCGCCATCTTTATCAACGATAGCCTGTACTGCACGTGCAAAGGCTGCGATAGGAGCCTGGAATACGTTGCATACAGTAGCAAGTAAAACATCTCTTGATGGAAGCTTAGCAAGACTATCAATCTTTTCTAAGCTGATAACCTCGTTATCAAGGAAACCTGTTTTAACTTTGAAATTTTCGTGTTTTGAAGCGTATTTAGAAAGAATTCTTGCTGCAGCAACGTAATCATCATCACTAGTTGCAAGAGCAGTTGTACCTGCAAGAGATTCGCCGAGACCTTCAAGGTCTGTACCCTTAATAGCAAGTTCAATCATTGAGTTCTTTGTAACTGTGTACTTAACACCAGCTTCACGAAGTTCTTTACGAAGAGCAGTATCGTCTGCAACGTTGATACCTTTGTAATCAACAATAACACCGGCACATGCTTTTTCAAGTCTTTCTGCAATAGCAGCAACTTCAGCTTTTTTTGCTTCTAAAATCTTTTCGCTTGGCAAATAAATTCACCTCCGTTACATTATTTTGCCAAATTTAAATGCCCTCCCGCAATATGACGAGGGAGGGCATAAATACTCATAAATATAATAAGTAAATAAGCACATTCCTCGGCAGGCGGTATAGACCATTAAACAAAATTTGCACCTGCTGTCTTTAGAACAGCACAAGTAGTTTAACACATCAGTTATGATATGTCAAGTGTTTTTTTATTGTTCTACAGGAGCACCTGTAAGTTTTGCAGCGTTAACACGGATACCAGGACCCATTGTAG
>JAZUMM010000104.1:0-2764 GCA_045603625.1 Acutalibacteraceae bacterium
TCAGACTTCAAGGTGTTACAGGCTTCAACTGGTACACAAGAGGCTCACACAACCTTTCTCCTGCAAGACTTCGCTCAATCAAATCCTTCCACGATTGGTGCGTTGCAAACGGCTTAATGAAATAATTCAATTATTAAATCAGGGTTCTGAAACAGCAGAACCCTTTTTTTATTGCTATACCTATACTTGATTAAAACCTATACGTATGGTATACTTACATTACTATTGATTTACTTAGGAGTGTATTTATGTTAGACGGATTATTATCAGGCTGGGGCGCCTTTATGGGCGTATGTGAACACATAAAGCTTAATATATATTCTAAAAGAGCCAACAAAATGCAAGAAACTTGTGTTAAAAGGCTTATGAGAAAAAACAAATCAACAGTTTACGGTAAGCTTCATAATTTTAAAGACGTTCATTCTATTGAGGATTACCAAAGAATTGTTCCTCTTTCTGTATACGATGACTACGATGAATATGTATGGCGTATGGCAAACGGTGAAAAGGGTCTCATTACAAATATGTATGTTCGCCGTTTTACAGAAAGCTCAGGGTCAACAGGCAAACAAAAGCTCGTTCCCCTTTCATATTGGGCAGAATGGGTATGCCAATGCTTTAGCTTCAGTGCACCTATCGGATGTGCTGTAAAATGGTTTGGCAGAAAAGGTAAGCCTTTACCGCCTCAAAACGGTCTTTTGACTGCAGAAATCGGTTGCAGAAAAGTAAAGGGCGGTACAATCAGTTGTCTTTCATCAATACCTCTTCTTAACGTTAAGCCTATAATTACCCTTTTTACAACCTCTCCGAGAGAAGTGCTTTTTCCTGACCCTGAAAGTAATATGAACATGAATTACCTCAAGCTTCGTTTTGCTTTAGAAAACAGGAAAATCAGTTATCTTGGAACAATTTTTATTACAACACTTGAATCAATGTTCTTTTATATGGAAGAAAACTGGGAAATGCTTTGTGATGATATAGAAAAAGGTATTATTAACGACAGCATTGAGATGCCTGAAGAATTAAGACAAAAATATAATAAGAAATTAAAACCAAATCCAAAAAGAGCAAATGAGCTCCGTGAAGAATTCAAAAAAGGCTTTGATGACTCACCTATCATACCACGTATCTGGCCAAAGGTCGGCTGGATGTACGGTATGGGTACCGGCTCATTGAACTTTTATGCTAAAAAGCTCAGAAGATATATAGGTGAAGATTTGCCTATGCACTATCTTGGTTACACAGCGACAGAAGCTTTTATGGCTGTGCCTATTGAGCTTAACTCATATGATTACGTTATTCTTCCTCAAAACGGTTTCTACGAATTCCGCCCTATTGACCAAGAAGGATACGATAATCTTCTTACTATAAAAGACCTTGAGGTAGGCAAAGAATATGAAATTATTCTTACAAATATGAGTGGTTTTTACAGATACAGAATAATGGACGTAATTAAAGTGACAGGTTACTATAATCAATCACCAATGATTACCTTCCAATATAGACTTAACCAGATTGCAAACATAAGTGGTGAAAAGGTCAGCTCTCTTGCTTTTGATGAAATTGTCGCAAATCTTTCAGAAGCTACCGGTGATTTATATATAGGATACAGCTTATATGCTGACAGAAGCACTTCTCCCGGTCACTATAAGCTTTTTCTTGAATTAAATGAAGATATAAGCGAAAAAAAGAAAGCAGAATATTCTTCATTATTCGAAAAACATCTCTGTCAGGGAAACGTTAGCGTAGAGCCCCTTATTAAAAGCGGTGCACTTGGACATCCGCAAGTATTATTCCTGAAAAAAGGCACCTACGATGACTACCGTGAGCTTTTAAGGAAAAAAGGTGCAAACCTTAACCAGGTTAAACCGCTTAAGGTTATTGATACAGATGAAAAAAGAGATTTCTTTTTTGCACACGTTGAGGACTGAATATGTCAAAGGATTTTGAAACTAATGAAAGGTTATCATTAAAAAGAAAAGGTCTGACTGATGATAACGTAATAAATGCTTTAATTGAGCACAAGAAAAAAACTCCATATATGAAAAAAAAGCGTTTACCTACGGAAATGTATGATAAGGTAAACCTTATGTGTCGTAAATATATGGACAGAATGGCTCGTTTTGAAGTTGATTATAATTTTGTAATTGACGTTGAAAAATTCAAAAATACAATGATTTGTTGCCTTGAATGTGTTCCCTTTATGCATTCTAAGGTTATAAATTCACCAATTTCTCCATATTGGAAGGTTGTTGATTACCACATAGATGATATGGTGAAGGTTTTTTACGTTGATGAAATTGAACCTGCCAGAATGAATTTTTTTAAAAATTCAATTCCCCTTTCAAGTAATGTTCAAATGCATATTGGCGTTTTTATTTGCAATAATAAAACGTATATTTGCTTTTATTGGAACCATATGTGCTTTGACGGAGGTGGATACAAAGCTTTTTGGAAGGACGTTTGCAAGAACTACACAAATTATGTTGAAAACAATACTCCGCCTATTTCGTTCTCAAGCGGTTCACGTAAATATACTGAAGTTTACAAGGATATGCCTGAAAATAAAAAAAGGCGTGCAAAAAAACAGCTTGCAAATATTTCGCCAAAAATAAAAAGAACGCTCCCCTTTACAAAAGAAAAAACAGATGAGATTATTATTGCACATAAAGAAATATCAGAAAACAGCTTTAACAAAGCATTAACACTTGCAAAAGAAATGAATGCTACCGTTACTGATATATTATTAGCATCATACATAACT
>JAZUMM010000105.1:0-6100 GCA_045603625.1 Acutalibacteraceae bacterium
ATGGCGTATATGCTTGTTGTTGCAATGTTAACTTCCTTTGCATCCTGCGGCTCATCTGACAGTGAAGAGGTTAAGGAATTTACAACAGAGGCGGCAACTTATACAGAAAGTATGGTACCTGTTGGTAACACAAGCGAAGAAGTTTTGAATTACTTTAACGAAATCGTTAACGATATTAAAGTTTCAAAGCCTGCAATGTCTTACAGATATGAAATAAACGTACCGGACGATATTAAAATCACTAAAGCAGGCGAAGAGGATGCTGAAGAAATTGATTCTTCACTTACATCACTTAACGGTGCTGCAAAAGGTATAAAGGATTTGATTATTGCAGATATCAGCGAAACATCAGGTGACATTGCAATGGGCGCTGATAATTCCGAATACCTTTTCGTTAAAGGTGAATCATGGACATCTAAGCTTACAATTTCTGACATCAGTTATGCAACTATCAAAGAAGTTGGAGATAACTATTATATCACAATCGCTTTTGCAGATGTTGAATCAAATGGTGATACATCATCATTAGAAAAGGCATTTAACCTTCGCGATAAAGAAGATTTACTTGCATCTGAGGAGCTTGCAAAAACACAGGCATATCTCAAGCTTAATGATTATGATGTTGCATATAGCGGTTGTCAGATTACAGCAGTTGTTAACAGACTTACAAATCAAATTACAAATCTTAACTATTACAAAGCTGCAAACGTTGTTGCACATATGACAGGTGCAGGCACATATAAGGATTGTGGCGATGTTAGTGTTATTTTCACATTAGAAGATAAAGCTAATTTTGATATTAATTGGGAAAGTGAACTTCCTGTAAGTCCTCTTGAAACTACAACAGAAGAAACAAAATAATTCGTATTTTACGGAGGAACAGACGTGAGTAAAAAGCTTATAGCAATTATGATGGTTGCAACCTTGGTTTTCATGGGTGTATTTGCCGCATGTAACAAGGATGAAGATGAAAACAGATTTTATATTGAGGCGGATGAATATCCGTTCCTTACAGATGAAAACGGTGAACGTATTCTTGATGAAAATGGTGAATATATCGTTTACCAGACAGATGAAGACGGTAATTTCAAAAAGGATGAATACGGCAATAAGGTGACAGTTAATACACCTTTTGTACCGATTTCAGATAAAAATGTTGTTGAAGATTATTACTACAAAGCAACTCTTTCAGATGATTGGAAAATTGACGAAGCAAAAAAGAATTACTTCGTTAATACAAAAACAGGTGATACTGTTTATATAACACTTTACGAAGAGACATATCAGGATGCTTACACAAGTAACTATGAAACATACGAAAAGTTACTTGCTAAAGAGTATGTTGACCAAGGCATCAAAGCTACCTGGGAAGAGGGGCTTACAGTTGCTGACGGATGCAATGGCGTTGTTCGTTTTGCATTAAATAAGGGCGATGCTACCAATGTTCTTTACCTTTTCAAGAATAATGGCAATATGTATAAGATTCTTTACGAATCAAAAGCTGGCGGTTTGGATGCTGCAAAAACAGCTAGTGAAGATTTCTTAAAATATCTCACATACAAACCGTACACTTATTATCCGGCTGTAACAGATAGTAACGGTAAAAAGGTTACTGATGTGTATTTGACTAATGGCGGTACAGTAACAACTGCAGCGGCACCTACTACCACAGTAGCACCTGCAACTACCGCTCCTTCTACAACTGCAGCGGCAGAATAATTCAATTAATTGAAACAAAAAACCTTCTATGGAATTCCATAGAAGGTTTTTGTCGTTTTAATTTATATTATTTTTTGAGCTGTTTAGAAAATATTTTTTCTGTTGCCATATAAATAGCAGGAACAAGGATTACTGCCGCAACTAATTCAATGATTCCGTTTACACTTATAAGAATGGTTATGATTGTTTCAAGTGTTGTGGTTACACCTGCTGTAAGTGTTTCGAATCCGTTAAAGATATTGAGAGCAGTAATAACAAGAACTGTGTTAGTAAGTGTACCAACTACTGTGCCGATTCCAATGCTTATTACTTTTGGCAATTTTGTTTTTAACAAAGCTTTAATTATTAAGCCGGCAACTAAACCAACAATTATTCTGGGGACAACGGAAATTAAAGGATTCTGGAAAGGGATATTAACGGCTATCGGTTCCATAAATGCCTTTATTAAACAAAGCATTCCCCAAACAAAGCCAATACCTGCTCCGTATGTCGGACCAAGAATTGCAGCACCGAGAATAACAACAATATGAAGCGTTGTTATTGAAATTGTGCCACCAAATGTAATGTAGCCAAGATTCGGTGTGAATGTCAGAACGACTATCAATGCCGTGAACAAGGCAAACGTTACGAGACGAACAAGTTTCTGTTTGTTTTTCATAATAAAACTCCTTTGCTACTGTCCTTAAAAGGTACAATGCGTTTATTTATATTAAACAGGGCTGAGCCTGAGTAATAACGGAATTATTTATTCTTTTTATATATTGCTAATAAGCCTTCTAAAACAAGGTTTTTGTTAAATATTATTTCTTTATTGCAACAGGCTACAATTTCTTTTGCAAGACCTCCTGTTGCTACAAGTGTTTTTATTGGCTTGCCCAATTCTTTTTCTAAACGGTCTGCCATACCGTCAAGCATTGCGGCGTTGCCCAAAACTGTTCCGGAGCGAATACATTCAATAGTATTGGTTCCGATAGCGTGGTTAGGGGCAGAAAGCTCAATCGCCGGGAGCTGAGATGTGCGTAAAGCTAAAGCATCAAGTGATATTCCGATTCCCGGTGCAATTGTACAACCGGCAAAAACACCGCCTTCATCAATAACAGAAATTTTTGTGGCTGTTCCCAAATCCATTACAAGACAAGGAAGCTCATATTGACTTATGGCACCAACTGCGCCTGCAACTAAATCAGCACCAAGCTCTTTAGGATTATCTGTTATAATTTTTAAACCGTTTTTAATTCCGGCGGCAACAATCAATGCATTGCAGCCTGTAACCTTTTCAATAGCATCCTTAAAAATTCTTGTAAGCTCAGGAACAACGGAGCTTATAACTGCACCATCAAGGTGAGGGTCTATATTTTCTAATTTGAAAATTGCATCTAACTCAATGGCATATTGTTCACATGTTCTGTGCCTTTGTGTTGCAAGGCGGGAAATGCAAACAGGTTTATCATCGTTATATACACCTAAAGTGATGTTAGTGTTACCAATATCAGCAACAAGAATCATATAAAGCCTCTCCTTTAATTTTTTCACAAGGATTATACTACAATCTTTAATAATATGCAATAAAATTTTTTATAACATACAATAAAATACTTTAAAAACTGAAATATATGTGTTATAATTTTTTGGTAAAAATTTAATAAAGGAGTGTGTTCTCTTATGAAAAAGTTTTTCGGAGAATTCAGAGAATTTATTGCTAAAGGCAATGTTATTGACTTGGCAGTCGGTGTTATCATTGGTGGTGCTTTTTCAAACATCGTAAAAAGTCTTGTTGAAAATGTTATTACACCGCTCATTTCATTAATTACAAAAAATGTGTCATTTACCGAAATGTTCTACATACTTGATGGCGACAAAAGAGCAGAGTTTGCAGAAGCTACTCTTGCAGAAGTAACAGAGGCAGGCGTTGCAGTTCTCAGCTACGGTGTGTTTATTCAAGGCGTAATCGATTTCCTTATTACAGCATTTGTTATCTTCCTTCTTGTTAAAGGTATTAATAAAATGAGAACTTTAGGCAGCAAAAAAGAAGAGGTTGTTGAGGAAGCACCAACAACAAAGGTTTGTCCTTTCTGTAAAAGCGAAATTGCTATTGATGCAACTCGTTGTCCTAACTGTACTTCAGAGGTTGAATAAGATTAATGGGTAAATTAAGATATTTAGTTGCTTTATGGGCTGCTAAGCTTGTGTACAGGTTGCTTCGTGTTTTAGGTCGTAATGCAACAATGTACCCCGGTTTTATTGCCCTTAAAATTTGTCCTGATTATTTAAAAAGAACAAAAAAATCACCGCATTTGATTTGTGTTACCGGTACAAACGGTAAAACAACAACCACAAATATGGTTGCCGATATTCTTTCTGAATGCGGTATGAACATTGTATCTAACAGGTACGGTTCAAATATCAATACAGGTGTTGCAACTGCTCTCACTCATAGTGTGGGTGTATTTGGTAAACCCAAATGTGATGCCGTTGTGCTTGAAGTAGATGAGCGTTTTTCAAGGCTTATTCTTCCGTTTATTAAACCGGATTATCTTGTTGTTACAAACTTATTCAGGGATTCGCTTAAACGTAATGCCCATCCTGAATATATATTCAGTGTTCTTAATACGTATGTACCTGAAACAACAAAGCTTGTTTTAAATGCAGATTGCTTACAATCTTCTCAGCTTCTTCCTAAAAATGAAAGAGTGTACTTCGGTATAGATAAGTTAGACACAGACGTTACTGAGTGTGTTAACCTTATTAACGATTTTTCATTCTGTCCTGTATGTAACGAGAAGCTAAAGTTTAATTATCTTCGTTATCATCATATTGGTAACGCATACTGTGAAAAATGTGGTTTTAAATCCTTCGATGCACAGTATCGTTTGACAAATATTGACTATGATAATAAAACAATAACTGTACGTCACGGTGAAGATGAAGACGTTTACCCAATGGTAAACCGTGCAATTTATAATATTTACAATGAGCTTGCTGCCATTACCGTTTTATCTGAATTCGGTGCAGATAAAGAAAAAGTTATGGCACATATGAATAATATCGGCGTAACACAAACTCGTTATAAGGAGCTTAAAGCAGGCAAAACAGAAGTTATAAGAACAATGGCAAAGGGTCAGAACTCTGTTTCATGTTCACGTACACTTGATTTTGTCGGTCACGAAAGGGGAGCGCGTTCAGTTTTCATAATGATTGATGACTTATTTGAACGTCGTGATTCCTCTGAATTTATCGGGTGGATTTATGATGCTGACTTTGAATTCCTTAATACACCTGATATTAAACAAATTGTTGTGGCAGGTCCACGTTGCTTTGACTATAAGTTAAGGCTTCTTATTGCAGGTGTTGATGAAAGCATAATACTTTGTGAAGAGGATGAGTTCAAAGCAGTTGATATTATGGAAAAGGATATTGATAAATTATATCTTCTTCATGATACATCCACTTACGATTTAGCCTGTAAGGTTGAAGAAAAAATAGTAACCGTATTTACTGCGGCACATAATGCAAAAGGCGGTGAACAACAATGAAAATAGAGGTTTTGTATCCTGAGGTTTGTTGCTTGTTCGGTGATAAAGCCAATATGCGTTATTTTGAAATGTGTTTACCTCAAGCGGAATTTATAAAAACTCCATTGAGTGAAATGCCACGTTTTTTAACTGAAGATGTGGATATGGTTTATTTTGGCTCGTGTAGTGAATCAAATCAGGAAAAAATACTTTCCAGATTAAGAGGAAAAGAAGAGAGGATTAAGGAACTTCTTGATAAAGGAGTTATTTTCCTTATGACCGGTAATTCCTTTGAAATTATGGGTGAATACATAAGTGCACCTGATAATGAATTTATAACAGGGTTAAATATTTTTAATTTTCACTCTGAAAGAACTATACCTAAAAGGCACAATTCCTTGTTCCTTGGTAAGTTTGGTGATATGGAAATTGTTGGTTACACAAGCCGTTTCTCTCACAGCTACGGAATCAGCAAGGAAGAGGCTTTGTTTAATGTAACTAAAGGCTCCGGTTCCTTTGTTGGCTCTGAATTTGAAGGTGTAAGGTATAAGAATTTGTTCGGAACATATCTTTTAGGTCCATTCCTTATCCAGAATCCTTTATTTACAAAGGAGCTTATGTCTCTTTTAGGTGTAAAGGAACCAACGCTTGCATTCGAAAACGAAATAATGCAGGCGTATAACGTAAGGGTAGCTGAATTTAAAAAAGATATTGTATTTGAATAAAACAAAATCATGACCACCCGTCAAACGGGTGGTTTGCTCAACCCTAAAAGGGTATGATACCGGCCGGCGTCTCAAGGCGCTGGCTTTCTCTATGTTCAAGCCTATTGCCGTTGCCACTTTTGCCGCCCCTTAAAGGGCGTTTGT
>JAZUMM010000106.1:0-3264 GCA_045603625.1 Acutalibacteraceae bacterium
GGTCAGAGACAGTGGACAGACTTCTATCCAAATGCAGACTTTGCAGAAGCAATGCTCAACACAAGCTTCGACTGGAACGGTGCTCGTGAGCCATACGTTCTTGCTACAGAAAATGACACTCTCAACGGTGTTAGCATGCTCCTTATGAAGCTCCTTACAAACCGTCCACAGATGTTTGCAGACGTTCGTACATACTGGAGCCCTGAAGCAACAAAGAGAGTTACAGGCTATGACCTTGAAGGTAAAGCAGCAGAGGCTAAGGGCTTTATTCACCTTATTAACTCAGGTGCTTGCTGTCTTGATGCTTGCGGTGAGGTTAAGGATGAAAACGGTAACGGTATCATTAAAGAATGGTACAACGTTACAGAAGAAGATACAAAGAAAATCAATGCTGCAACAGAATGGTGCGCAGCTGATAACGGTTACTTCCGTGGCGGCGGATATTCAAGCCGTTTCTTAACAAGAGCAGAAATGCCTGCAACAATGATTCGTCTTAACCTTGTTAAAGGTCTTGGACCAACACTCCAGATTTGCGAAGGCTACACAGTTGCTCTTCCTGATGAGGTTTCAGATATTATCTGGAAGAGAACAGACTATACATGGCCTTGCACATGGTTTGCTCCAAAGCTTACAGGTAAGGGTCCATTTACTTCCGCATATGAAGTAATGAATCATTGGGGCGCAAACCACGGCGCAATTTCATATGGCCACATCGGTGCAGATATTATCACTCTTGCATCAATGCTCCGTATTCCTGTTTCAATGCACAACGTTGATGAAGATAAAATCTTCCGTCCTGCTTGTTGGAATGCATTTGGCACTCAGGAGCTTGAAAGTGCAGACTTCCGTGCTTGCGAAGCATACGGCCCACTTTACAAATAATTATAAAAATGAAAAGGCTCAGTACCGAAAGGTACTGAGTTTTTTTATAAAAATAAAAGCGGTTTTGCTTATTGTTTTCAACAAAACTCACGCTTTTTCTTTGCTTAATTTTACAAATTTAAAAATTTTTTAAAAAATTCTCAAAAAAAGTGTAGTAATTCAATTTTTTTGTCATATATAAGTGAACGGAAAAATTATGTTCAAAATTTTTAGGAGTGAGTCCGATGTACTTTGTATAAACAATTAACTAGCGATATAAAAATCCAAAACACAATCAGGGAATACAATCAGGGGAAACACAATCAGGGCACAATCAGGGGACGGTTCTGTGATTGACCAGAACCTTCTTGAAAGTCAAAGGTTTTAGCTCTTTTAAAATTTAAAATCAGGGGTGGTTTTTCGTTGGAATATCATCCAATCAGAGAACCGTCCCCTGATTTTCATTTTATGTGGTCAATAACAAAATATACTAATGAACAATTTTATAAAGGCGTAATGCAAAAGGGTTGGAAAGTTGTTAAAACCTATTATGCTTGGGATTTATAGGAGGAAAATATGAAAAAATATATTAAAACTATTTTTTTATCTGTTGCTGTTGTATTAGTTTTAAATATCTTGATTTTAACGATACTTACTTTATATCAGGCGCCATATTATAGTAAAGCTCCACAAAAAGTTGATTCTATATATGAGTTGTATGCTTCGGATGAATATAATGATATACTTTATGCATTTTCCACAGGGTTTATAAGAGGTGGCGACAAAAAAATTCAAAATATAGAAGATATGTTTAAAACAACTTCTGTGACGAAGTTGGATTGGTTGAAATCATATTGTAAATTGATTACATTAAAACAAAGTGATTTTGTAGTATATTCACGCACGACGATTGCTGATGATAGAGAAATTGTAAAAAATGAAATAATGGCTTCTAATATTTGTGTTTTTGTAGAAAATAACATTGTGTATGTCATTTGTTTAGAATTTACAGAATATGAATATCAAAATGAATATCAAAAAGTAGCTGTATATCAAGTAGAAAATGAAAAATTAGCAAGGTTGTTGGAAGAATACAAAACTCCTTCAAACAAAGGTTTTCAAATTGTGCTACCCGAATGGAGAGATGACTTATCTGATTTTCCACGTAATTTTCAAGGTGTTTTATATGTGCTATCAATTATCATTGAATTTATTGTTTCTTTAATTGTAATAAACAAATTTTTTGTAAAAAAGAGCAGTGTTGATAATAACAATACAAAAACAAAAAAACAATTAAGTGATATGCAAAAACGCTGTATTATTGCAGTTTTGTTTGTTTTAGTAATTGTTTTAATAATAGTTCTAATAGTTACTATTAAGTCATCATTGCATTCTTCTTCACCATCGGTTTCATCTTCAACCTCAGATGTTTCAACCTTTTCGCCGATATCATCCTTAAACCCGGTGGATATTGAACATAAAAAAGCGATTGATACATATCTTCTTACGGTAAACTACAAAGCTGATGAAAAGACGCTTAAGTCTTTTGCTCCTGAACAAGTCTGGAATTTTTTAGAAACAGAAAAAAATATTAGTTTTGATTTTGTTTACAACAAATATTCAGAAAAAAAAGAGATGATAGGCGATTTAGAGTATTATTACAATGATGTTACTTGTGAAGTTTTAGGTGAGGAAAAGTTAGATAAAAATGCACTTAAGGAACTTTCTAAATGCTTAAACATATATCTCGGTTTACCTGAGAATATTTGTAATGAAGCATATGAGCTTAAAGTAAAAATGACCGACAATGTACCATCTCCTGATCCTTATGAATGGTATGTTACTATTTTTAAAATTGGTGATGAGTGGTATTGTGTTAATCAACTGATTGATTTTTTGGATTTTTGCTATTATCAATACGAAGAAAATTCCTTTTTTGCAGAAAATACACCTGAGAATGGCACGTTAATTGATTCATATTTTTATAATGATGTTTATTATTATTTCTTTTCGGTACCGGGTGAAACCGGTGATGAAACCGTAGTTGTATCGGATAATCAAGCAAATTTTGTTTCTTCATATCATTATGATGGTTAATAAGGACGGTTCTGTAATTGATAAGTTGTTCTGATTTAAACGAGGCTCCGAAATACCTAAGTCCTAATTTTAAAAAAACGTCTGGCAAAAAGCCGATGCAGTTGTGCATCGGCTTTTATTATTTATTCTAATTCAAACTGTCCTGTATAAAGCTTATAGTATTTACCTTCTTCTTTAAGAAGAGTTTCGTGGTCGCCTTTTTCAATAATTTCACCGTTTTCAAGAACCATTATGGCGTTTGAGTTACGCACGGTTGAAAGTCTGTGAGCAATTACAAAAACTGTTCTGCCCTCCATCAACTTATCT
>JAZUMM010000107.1:0-4088 GCA_045603625.1 Acutalibacteraceae bacterium
GGTTACCTATTTCATCATACGATAATTTTTCGTTATCGTCAATTACCTTGTCGCCGTTTTAATCGTAAGATGTTAAAAGGTAAATATAGACAAAAGAAATGCTTTTTACCAAGAACATCGAACTCAATTCTTAAAATTTTAAACATAATTTTTTTCGTTCACTTATATATGACAAAAAAATTTGAATTACTACACTTTTTTTGAAAAATTTTTAAAAAATTTTTAAGGTTTGTAGGAGTGTACAAATGAGAATGATATATTTTGTTAAAAACAACAAAAACACACCGCAAGGCATTTGCCCTATGGTGTGTTTTGTTACGTATTCAATTTAAAAATTACTTCCAGAGCTCTTCAGGGTATGCGCCACCGTCAACAAGAGCCTGAACAGATTTAACAACATCAGGTTTATCCTCTTTATATGTAACACCGAACCATTTATCTTTAGTTTCAAGAACGTCTACCGTGCATTTATTTTCGCTTAACATATCGCGAACAAGGAACGGAAGATAGAACTCTGACTTAAACGGATTTGAAGGAACTTCATTTTTAAGGAAATCAATAAGATATTTTTCAATTTCATCAATAAAGTTTGCAGGGAAGCCCCAACAGTTCATTGAGCATACGCAATCTTCAGGAAGCTCTGTCCAATTTTCTTCATCTTCAGTAAAGGAAATTTTGCCGTTGACACGTTTGATTTTTGTTCTTTCAATAACATCGGTAAGCTGACCGTTTTCGTTCACATCGCAAACGCCACGTGAAACCGTACCATTATCAGTAAGAGTATTTTTGAGGAAATATGCAGACATTGCAAGGCTGTATTTTTCGCCTGAAAAATCTGCTTTATCCATCCAGCCGGAAATATTTTCGAAGGCACCTCTGCCATAAAAATCATCAGAATTAATAACCATAAATGGTTCATTAACAACACCTTTACAGCAATAAACAGCGTGTGCGGTACCCCAAGGTTTTACCCTTTCTTCAGGGCAAGAAAAACCTTCAGGCAATTTATCGGTACTCTGAAAAACGTAATCAACCTTTACATATTTTGAAACCTTATCGCCTATTACCTCACGGAAAATTTCTTCATTTTCTTTTTTTATAATAAAAACAACTTTGTTAAAGCCACATTTTATTGCATCAAAAACAGAATAATCAATAATAATTGAATTGTTGGGTCCTACCGGGTCAATTTGCTTAAGACCGCCGTAACGGCTACCCATACCTGCTGCAAGAATAACTAACGTTTTATCCATTTTAAAATCTACCTTTCGCAATTTATTGGGATATTGCTTTTACAATAATAGCACATATTTATTTTTTTGTCCACTTGATTTTAAATAATGATTTATTGACAATTTCTTACCAATAAATATAATAAATAGAAACAATATTTTTTTCGGACGGTACAAAATGACTTCTTTACTTATAAAACTATTTTTGAAAAATAAAGATGCGCAAACTCCAAAGGGCAGAGAAAGCTACGGCAGACTTTCGGGCATTGTGGGAATTGTTTGCAACCTTATTCTGAGTATACTCAAATTTATTGTCGGCTCACTTTCAAACAGTGTGTCCGTAACAGCAGATGCAGTTAACAACATTTCGGATGCAGGTACATCTATTGTAACACTTATTGGCTTCCGATTATCAGAAAAGCCTGCAGATGAAGACCATCCGTACGGCCACGCAAGAATAGAATACATTACAGGGCTGATTATATCTTTCCTTATTCTTCACATCGGCTTTGAAATATTTGTTGACTCCTTCAATAAAATTATTCACCCTGAAGAAAGTATTTTCAGTTGGGTAACAGTCGGCGTGCTTATTGCATCAATTATTGTTAAGCTGTGGTTATTTGTATTTAACAGGACTTTAGCAAAAAAAATTAAGTCAAAGACCCTTGAGGCAACTGCAACAGATAGCAGAAACGACTGCATTTCTACATCAGCCGTACTCTTTGCCCTTTTTGTTTCGAAGCACCTTGGCTTTAACCTTGACGGCTACATTGGTCTTGCGGTAGCAGTTCTTATTATTGTTTCAGGTATAAACTTAACTAAGGAAACAATCGGTCCCCTTCTTGGTCAGGCTCCTTCAAAAGAAATTTACGAAATAATTGAAAAAGGCATACTTGAATACGAAAATGTACTTGGCGTGCACGACCTTATGGTGCACAGCTACGGTCCGGGAAGCTACTTTGCTTCTGCTCACATTGAAATGGATGCAAAAATTGATGTGCTTGTTTGCCACGATATTATGGATAAAATTGAACGTGACTATAAAGCAAAGCACAACATTCATTTAGTTGTTCACCTTGACCCTACAGTGCTTGACAGTAAGGAAACGAACGATTTAAAAGAAGTTGTACGACAAATTCTTTATGATATTGACCCTATTATCACCTTTCACGACTTCAGGGTTGTTGTTGGCCAGACTGCAAAAAACGTTCTTTTTGACATTGTTGTGCCACCATCATACAAATACAAAGACGACGAATTAACCGAAATAATCAAAAACCGCGTAAACGAAGCCGGTAACGGCAACCTTTACGCAGTTATTGTGGTTGACAGAAGCTATGGTATTTTGAAAAGCGAAGAGGATTAAAGAATAATACAGATTAATCCGCTACATCCGTCATTTATGATGCGTTCAAGAGTTTCCTGAATTTTGCCTCTTGCATCAACAGGCATATGACAAAGCTTACTGCGTAATCCCTCATTAACAAGCTCATTGAGGGATTTGCCGAAAATATCTGACTCCCATATTTTTAAGGGGTCCTCTTCAAACCCTGTTAACAGGTATTTTAATAATTCTTCTGACTGGCTCTCGGTTCCTACAACGGGAGCCACTTCTGTTTCTATACAGGTTTTCATCATATGAATAGATGGAGCAGATGCCGAAAGTCTTACACCGTACCTTCCGCCCTGCTTGACAATTTCGGGCTCCTTCAGGGTAAGCTCATCAATATCGGGCATAACAATACCGTAGCCTGTTGCCTCAACCTCATCAAGAGCATTTTTTATTTTATCATAACGCTTTTTAACGGCTGCAAGCTCGGTAAAGCCATTCATAAGCTCAACCTCATTTTCTATATGCAAGCCTGTTTTTTCTTCAATAATTTTATAAATCAAATCCTCAGAAAACCTTGCTTCAACACAACCGCATCCAGTTCCTAAATCAAGCCCTGAAATTTCTGCAGAGACAATATATTCATTAGAGATTATCTCTTCGGGAAGCCTTGAAATATCACCCATACAGTTAATATTCTCTGTAATAGCTTTTACACAAGAGATAATCGACGTTCTCAACCAATGATTACGCTCAAGGCCCATTACCCATTCAGGTAACTTTATGCCGATTTCTTTTACAGGAAATCTGCAAAGTATTGCACCAAGAACATCCTTTATTAAGCCCTCATCCATTTCTGCACAGTTAACAGGAATAACGGGAACAGAATATTTATGAGTTAGCTCAAGGGAAAGCTCGGCGGCTGACTGTGACTCAGGCGAAGTGGTATTTAACAAAACAACAAAGGGCTTGTTTATTGAACGGAGCTCATTCACAACACGCTCCTCTGCCTCTTCATATTCATAGCGAGGAATATCACTTATAGTTCCATCGGTTGTTACCACAAGCCCGATTGTAGAATGCTCGGTTATTACCTTTTGCGTTCCGATTTCTGCTGCCATATTAAAAGGAATTTCTTGCTCATACCAAGGAGTTTTGACCATTCTTGGTTTATCATCTTCAATATATCCCAAAGAGCTGGGAACAATGTAACCAACACAATCTATCATACGTACATTCAATGTTGCATTTTGAGGTAACTCAATTTTCACCGCTTCTTCAGGTATAAACTTGGGCTCGGTTGTCATAATTGTTCTGCCTGCAGAAGATTGAGGCAACTCATCCTGTGCCCTCTCTTTTTTATATCCGCTTTCAATATTAGGCAAAACAAGTGTATCCATAAACCTTTTTATAAATGTTGATTTACCTGTTCTTACAGGACCAACAACACCAATATAAATATCTCCGCCTGTTCTGGTTTCAATATCTTTATAAATACTTGCTTCTGTCATAAATCTACCTCCATA
>JAZUMM010000108.1:0-29017 GCA_045603625.1 Acutalibacteraceae bacterium
ATGGTTAAAACTGCATATAAAACAGCTATAAAGAATTTCAAAGCTGCTGTTGAAGAAGGAAATAAAGAAAAAGCAACAGAATTATTTAAATTAGCAACAAAAGCTGTTGAGAAAGCAGCAAAGAAAGGTGTTATAAAAGACAATACTGCTTCTAGAAAGAAGTCAAGTCTTGCAAGAACTTTGAATACACTTTAGTATTAACTTGCTAAGCTACTCTGGAAGGAGGGAAATATATGTCAGGAATAAAGATTAGAGACAACGAGTCTATAGATAATGCTTTAAAAAGATTCAAAAGAGACTGCGCAAAAAGTGGAGTTTTACAAGAGGTTAGAAAAAGAGAGCATTATGAAAAGCCAAGTGTAAAGAGAAAAAAGAAATCAGAGGCTGCTCGTAAACGTAAGTTCTATTAAAAAAATTGAGAGATGAACCTTTTTTAAGGTTTCATCTCTTTATTTTTTTGTTTTACTGTGATATTATATAAAATGAAATATTGTGGGGTGTAAATATGCGCGAAAAAGATACTACAATTAAATATATGTTTCACACGGTGAACGATATAACACCTCAGATTGTTCGTGAATTGGGCTTGCAGGCAATAGTGTTTGATTTGGATAACACTACTGTTAAGGATGCAACTCTTACAACAATTCCCGGTTCAATTTCCTGGATTAAGGAGCTTAAGCAAGCAAATATTCCTGTTGCTATTGTTACAAATACACCCCACATAAGGGCTTACTGGTTTTCCAGAACTTTTGGTGTAAAATTTCACGCTTTTGCAAAAAAACCGCTTCCTCACGGCATACTTCGTATGAGCCGTAAATTATGCGTTCCTGTTGAAAAAATCGGTATGGTCGGTGACCAGGTTTTTACTGATGTTGCGGCGGCAAACAGATGCGGTGCGGTACCTCTTCTTGTTGACCCGGTAGAAAATAAATGGTTCTGGAAAAATCATTACAAGAAAAATCGTATTAAAGAGGCTCCTTTGAGGGAAGCTTTTTTAAAGGAGCATGGCTATTATGGAGAAAATAAATAATCTTCAGAATTTTCTTAAAGCGAATGACGAAGCAATTCTTATTTCGTCACCTGAAAACAGGCGTTATTTTACTCAGTTTTCTTCAACTGACGGTTATCTTCTTGTAACAAAAAATAAAGCAATATTTTTTACAGACAGCAGATATGTTGAGGCGGCACAAAAGCAGATTAAAGCTTGCCGGGTTGCTTTGTTAACGCGGGTTTCTAAAGAAATCAAAGCATTTTTGGAAGAAGAAAAAATATTGAAAATTTACGTTGAATCACAACGTCTTACGGTAACTGAATACAGCTTATTAAAAAAAGCTTTTTCGCCTGTCAAGGTAAAGGCATTAAAGTCACTTGAAGCTAAAATAAATGCTTTAAGGGTTCAAAAGTCTTCTGACGAAGCGGAGTGTATAAAAAAGGCTCAGAAAATAGCAGAAGAAGCCTTTGAAAATATTTTAACCTTTATTAAACCCGGTGTTACCGAAAAGGAAATTGCACTTAATCTTGATTTTTATATGCTTTCTCACGGTGCAGAGGCTCTTTCCTTTGAGACTATTGCCGTAACAGGTGCAAAAACATCAATGCCACACGGAGTTCCTGATGAAACAGTTGTAAAATCGGGCGATTTTGTTACTATGGATTTTGGTGCGGTATATAATGGCTACCATAGTGATATGACACGTACCGTTGCTGTGGGAAAGGTTTCTTCAGAGCAACGTAAAATTTATGAAACAGTACTTTCTGCTCAAAAAGCATCTCTTTCCGTTTTAAAAGCAGGTGTATCTTGCAAGCAAGCAGATTTGGCTGCAAGGAGCATTATAGAAAGTGCAGGCTATGGTGAATATTTCGGTCATGGTACAGGTCACGGTGTCGGTATTGAAATTCACGAAGAGCCAAGCCTTTCGCCACGTAGTGAGGCTATTTTAAAAGAGGGCAATATTGTTACTGTTGAGCCGGGTATTTACATTCCGGGTAAATTCGGTGTGCGTATAGAAGATATGGCACTGATTACAAAAAACGGGTATGAAAATTTGACCTCAACACCTAAGGATTTAATAATTTTATAAAATAAATTTAAGGAGTAAATTTTATGAAACAGTATGTAGAAAGCGGCAAAGCAATTCTTGGTATTGAATTTGGTTCAACAAGAATTAAAGCGGTGCTTATTGATGATAACGGTGAAGTACTTGCAGTTGGCGGTTACGATTGGGAAAATAGTCTTAAAAACGGCATCTGGACTTATAGTCTTGATGAAATTTATGCAGGCCTTAAGGGTAGCTATGCTTCTCTTAAAGCAGATGTTAAAGAAAAATACGGCATTACCCTTAAGTCATTAAAGGCAATCGGTATAAGCGGTATGATGCATGGTTATCTTCCGTTTAATGCACAAGGCGAATTGTTGGCAGATTTCCGTACCTGGCGTAATACAATTACTGCCACTGCTGCAGATAAATTAACAAAGGAATTTAATTTCAACATTCCTCAACGTTGGAGCATTGCTCATCTTTATCAATCAATTCTTAATGGCGAAGAACACGTTAAGGATATTGCATATTTCACAACGCTTGCAGGCTTTATTCATACTCTTCTTACAGGGAAGAAGGTTCTTGGTATTGGTGAAGCATCAGGTATGTTCCCAATGAACGGTAATGATTACGATAAAGAGATGCTTTCAAAATTTGATGCTCTTTTAGATGGAAAATATAGCTGGAAGATTAAAGATATTCTTCCTGAAGTACTTGTTGCAGGTGAAAATGCAGGGGTGCTTACCGCTGACGGAGCAAATCTTCTTGATGAAGAGGGTGACCTTGAAAGCGGTATACCAATGTGTCCGCCTGAGGGCGATGCAGGTACAGGTATGGTTGCAACAAACAGCGTGCGTATCCGCACAGGTAACGTTTCTGCAGGTACATCTGTTTTTGCAATGATTGTACTTGAAAAAGCACTTAAAAAGCTTCATGAAGAAATTGATATGGTAACAACTCCCGACGGTGCTCCTGTTGCTATGGTGCATTGTAACAACTGCACCTCAGATATTAATGCTTGGGTAAATCTTTTTAAAGAGGTTGCAGACCTTAGCGGTGCAAGTATCGGTATGGGCGATTTGTTTACCGCACTTTTCAAAAAATCTGCAGAGGCTGATGCAGATTGCGGCAACCTTCTTTCATATAACTATTTCTCAGGTGAGCATATTACAGGCTTTGAAACAGGCAAGCCGCTTTTTGTTAAAAATCCTGACAGTAATTTCTCACTTGCAAACTTTATGAGAGTACAGCTTTTCACTTGCTTTGGTGCCCTTAAAACAGGACTTAAAATTCTTGATGAAGAGCAGGTAAACGTAGATAAAATTTTAGGTCACGGTGGCTTTTTCAAGACACCTGTTATTGGTCAAAGTGTGCTTGCAGCGGTAATGAATACTCCTGTTTCTGTTATGGAAACTGCAGGTGAAGGCGGTGCCTGGGGTATAGCGGTGCTTGCTGCATTTGCAGTAAATAAAGAAGCAGATGAGCTTCTTCCCGATTATCTTGACGGTAAGATTTTTGCATCACAAAAAATGACAACTCTTGAGCCTTGCGCGGCTATTGTCAACAGCTTTAATTCCTTTATGGAAAATTACACAAAAGGTCTTGCTATTGAAAGAGCAGCAGTTGATATGTAAAGTGAAAAATAATAAAATTTGCCCTTATCTTTATTACGGATAAGGGCTTTTTTATGTCCGTTTTTGTTGACATATATATGTAATTAAATTATAATGTAATATGTATAAGTATTAGTATGTCTTATTGTGTCTTGATATGGGTAATTTTTAAATAAAAAGGAGTTTCTGTTTATGGAAATAAAGCCTTTTAAAAATAAAATATGGCTCTCTACACCAACAATGCACGGTGAAGAAATTGAGTATATAAAGGAAGCTTATGAAACAAACTGGATGTCTACCGTAGGTGCAAATATTAACGAGGTTGAACGCGGTATTTGTGAGAAGGTCGGCTGTAAATATGCAGTAGCACTTTCTGCAGGCACAGCGGCACTTCACATGGCAATGAAGCTTGCAGGTGTAAAGCGTGGCGAAAAGGTTTTTTGTACTGATATGACCTTTGATGCAACAGTTAACCCGGTTGTTTATGAAGGCGGTGAGCCTGTTTTTATTGACACGGAATATGACACATGGAATATGGACCCTGTTGCTCTGGAAAAAGCATTTGAGCTTTATCCTGATGTTAAAATTTGTGTTGTGGCACATCTTTACGGTGTGCCTGCAAAAATGGATGAAATAAAAGCAATTTGCAAAAAGCACGGTGCAATTCTTATTGAAGATGCGGCGGAATCCTTAGGTGCAACCTATAAGGGTCAGCAAACAGGCGTTTTTGGTGATTATGCGGCAATTTCTTTTAACGGAAACAAAATTATTACCGGCTCTTCCGGTGGTATGCTTTTAACAGATGATGCTGATGCGGCTGCAAAGGTTCGCAAATGGTCAACTCAGGCAAGAGATAATGCTCCTTGGTACCAACATACAGAGCTCGGCTATAATTACAGAATGAGTAACGTTATTGCAGGTGTTGTTCGTGGGCAGCTTCCGCATCTTGAGGAACACATTGCACAGAAAAAAGCAATTTACGAAAGATATAAAGAGGGCTTTAAGGATTTGCCTGTAAAAATGAATCCTTTTGATGAATTAAATACTGTGCCTAACTATTGGCTTTCCTGTATGATTATTGATGAAACTGCAATGTGCAAGCAGGTGAGAACAGATTGTGAAGCATTTTATGAATCCGAGAGCGGAAAATCCTGTCCGACTGAAATTCTTGAAAAAATAGCAGCAATAAATGCTGAGGGCAGACCAATCTGGAAGCCGATGCATATGCAACCTATTTATGAAGATAAGGCTTTTGTTGCAATTGGTGAAAATGATGTTGGTGCAGATATTTTCAACAGAGGTCTTTGCCTTCCCAGTGATAATAAAATGACTCCGCAAGAGCAGGCAGTAATTATTGAAGTTGTAAGAAAGTGTTTTGAGTAATATGTACGCAAAATTTTTTAAAAGATTATTTGATTTTTTTATATCCCTTTGTGCGATAATCTGCCTTTCTCCGGTTTTTGTTGTTCTCATTATTTTGGGTGCAATAAAAATGAAGGGTAATCCCTTTTTTACACAGAACAGACCGGGTAAGAATGAAAAAATCTTTAAGCTTATAAAATTCCGCACAATGACTTGTGAAACGGATGAAAACGGCGAGCTTCTTCCCGATGAAGACAGGCTTACAAAATACGGTAACTTTCTAAGGTCAACCTCTCTTGATGAATTACCTGAATTTTTTAATATTCTTAAGGGCGATATGTCTTTTGTGGGTCCAAGACCTTTGCTTGTTAAGTATCTTCCTCTTTATAACGAAGAGCAAAAAAGACGTCACGAATCGCGTCCCGGTCTTACGGGACTTGCTCAGGTAAACGGCAGGAATTCTTTAACCTGGGAGCAGAAGTTTGAAGATGATGTTAAGTACATAGATAATATTTCTTTAGTGCTTGATATAAAAATTCTTTTTAAGACCGTTGCAACAGTTTTGAAAAGAGAAGGCATAAATCAAGAAAATAATGCAACTATGGAAGAGTTCAAGGGAACTCCCGTGAGGTAATGTTATGAAAAGTATTGTTATAATCGGTGCCAGCGGACACGGTAAAGTAATTGCCGATGTTGCTAAATGCGTTGGTTATGAAAAAATTACTTTCCTTGATGATGGCAGAACAGGAAAGGTCGGCAATTATGAAATTGCAGGAGATACATCGTTAATAGATTCCTTTGATGCAGATTTTTTTGTTGCTATCGGCAGCGGTCCTGTCAGGAGAAGAATTACTCAGCGAATTGAGGAAAAGGGTAAAAACATTCCCATACTTATTCATCCGTCTGCCACAGTTGCCGAAAGCGTAAAAATCGGCTATGGTTCTGCAGTTATGGCAGGTGCGGTTATTAATCCGGATGCAATAATAAGTAAGGGCGCCATTATAAATACAGGCTCCTCTGTTGACCACGATTGCTTTATTGGTGAATATAATCATATAGCAGTAGGCAGTCATATTGCAGGTGCTGTTGTAACAGGCGAAAATGTTTGGGTTGGTGCAGGCGCAACAGTCAGCAATAACATTAAAATTTGCAGTAACGTACTTCTCGGAGCAGGTGCGGTTGCAGTTAAGGATATTGATGAAGAGGGTACTTATGTAGGTGTACCTGCAAGACTTATGAAAAAATAATTTAATCTACGTTTAAGAGGTAATTTTGTAATGAAAAATGTTCTTCTTATAGCCCATTTTTGTGACTATGGTACGGAACAATCAAATAATCGCTTTAATTACATAGCAGAAATGTTAAGTAAGGCAGGGCATAGTGTAACTGTTGTTACATCAAGCTTTTGTCATAGAGAAAAAAAGCAAAGGGAAGAGGTTCCTCAACCGTGTAACGGCTATAGTACCGTGCTTTTGAATGAACCGTCTTATGCAAAAAACGTTTCGTTAAAAAGGCTTTTTTACTCTCATAAGGTTTTTGCTGAGAATTTAAAAAATTACCTTAAAACCTGTAATAAGCCGGATGTGGTTTATACGGCAATACCCTCAAATGATGTAGGTGCAGTAGTTGCAGATTACTGCAAGAAGGAAAATGTTCCTCTGATTACAGATATTCAGGATTTGTGGCCTGAAGCATACAAGCTTGTTTTTAATATACCTGTTGTGAGCGATATTATTTTTGCTCCTATGTTAAAGCAAGCAAACAAGCTTTATGCCCAGTCAGATAAAATTGTTGCAGTTTCTCAAACATATGTAAAAAGAGGTTTGGAAAATTGCCATAAGGATAAAACAGGGCTCAGCGTTTTTCTCGGAACGGAGCTTGAAAGCTTTGATAAATCGGCACAAGGCTTTGATATAGATAAAAGCGAAGAAGAAATTTGGGTAACCTACGTTGGCACCTTGGGGCACAGCTATAATATAGAAATTGTTATTGACGCACTTAAGCTGTTGCCTGAAGATTTAAAGAAAAAAGTTGTTTTCAAGGTGCTGGGCGATGGTCCCTTGAAAGAAAAATTTGAGTTGTTCGCAAAGAATACAGATGTTAAAACTGATTTTCTCGGCAGACTTGAGTACGGTAAAATGGTAGCGTACCTTAAAAGGTCCGATATAGCAGTTAACCCTATTTCAAAAGGCGCAGCTCAAAGTATTATAAATAAACATGGAGATTATGCAATGGCAGGTCTTCCTGTTGTAAGCACGCAAGAAGCAGAAGAGTACAGAAATCTTCTTGAAAAATATAATTGCGGTATAAGCTGCGGAGCAGAGGATGTTACTGCAGTTTCAGAAGCAATCAAGCTTCTTGTTGAAAATGTGGAATTAAGAAATGAAATGGGCGAAAATTCCAGAAAGCTCGGAGAAGAGAAATTTGACAGAAAGCAATCGTATAAAGAAATACTTGATATGATTGAAAAAATATAACTTTTCTTTAGGAAAGAGGAAAAAGAAATAAATGAATTTTTTGATTAAGTACGGTCTGTTGCCGGTTCTGTTTCTTTTAGGCTTCGCAATGTCCAGCGATGCCTTCAGATTCGGGTTCGGGGTAGATATACCGATGATTATAGTAATAGCCTGTGTTTTCTATTACTTGTTTATTTACAAAAAAAGAATACGAGGCGGTATGGCATATTCCTGGTGGATTTATCTTATGGTTGTTCCCACAATTGCCATGACAATGCTTGAGGGTGGAAACATACAGTATATGCTTGTTTCTACCTGTGCTTTGTTACTTCCGTTTGCTTTGGAGCCCTTTGTACCCGGTAATAATAAGCAAACAATCAGGGGCTTTTATTTAACCTTTATTGTTTCTACAATGGTACTTCTGTTGTATGCAAACTTCGGATTTTTAAGCAACTGGAACACTAACTGTATTGCGTACCTTATTTATCTTGGTGTTGCAGGTGCAGCCGTAATACTTTCAGAAAATAGAAAGAATGTTGTTGTCTGGATATGTCTTTTTTACGTGTTTATTCAGCTTATGGTAACTCAGAGCCGAAATGTTATTTCTGCACTTATTATTGTTATTCTTCTTGTGTTGTTTAAAAAGACGTTTTCAAAAAAAGGACCTTACACAGCAGCTTGCACCTTTGCAATTGCGTATCCTGTTTTGTTTCCTATAATTACAAAGCAGGTTGCAGGTACAAGCACATATACGTTCCTCAGACAATTTATGGAATCCTTTTTTGATAAAGAAGGTATTTTCAGCGGACGTGACGGCTTGTTCCCTATTGCAGAATCAATTATTGAAAGAGATTTATTTAATAATATTCTGGGCTTTGGTAACCCTATGACCGAAATTCTTTCGGTTCACAATGACTATTATATGATACGCTATGCCTACGGCATTATCGGAACTGTTATTATATGTGCATTACTTATTACGTTCTTTAAAAATGCGTATGTTCTTATTAAAAAAGGCGATAACATTACCTTTGGTTGTACAGCAGTTATTATAGGCATTTTGTATCAACAGGCCTCTGAAGGCTGGTTCCTTGGAACCCCGTTGATTGTTTTAATGGCTTTTGTTTATATGGCAATAGTTATAAAACGATACAGAATGAGTGAAGGGACACATTTAAAAAATGAAAATGCATAAAAGAATTTTAATCTGGGCAGATGTATTATTTTCTTTCCTTGCTACTTTTTTTGGTGTTAAAGCAACAATTAAAACTCCCCGGGAAACTGTGGAAGAGCTTTTAAAAGGTAAATCCCTCATTCGCTTTGGTGATGGGGAATTTGGTATTTATCGCGGAAAGGATATTCACTATCAAAAATGCTCTCCTGAATTAATTAAGTGCTTTGAAAAAATTAAAAAGGATTTTGAAGAGCAGGGTGAAAATTGTCCGTATATACTTGCTGTACCCAGAAGATTTATGACTGTCAAGGGAACCTTTCTTGCAAAAAAAAGAGTGTATGTTTCCAGCTGGTCTCAGTCAAGGTATGATTTCAAAAAGAACTTTAAACACAATTTGCCTTATGGTGATTCATTCCTTTTTGAAAAAGTAAATAAAGAAATTTACAGTAAAATCTGGTCAGACAGCTCTTGTCCCGAAAATGTTATTTTTGTTCATAACAACGAGCAGTATGCGCAGTACTTTGCCTCTACCTACAAAAAAAATACGGTTTTTGTAAAATGTCCTTCAAGGGATTCTTTTGAGGAAATAAATTCTCTTGAAAAAGCCATTAAAGAAAAAATCAGTGAAAATAATTGGGATAAGCAACAGGTTATGCTTACAATTTCTGCAGGCCCTGCCGGTAAGGTGCTTGTATATAAGCTTTCGCAAGAGGGCTACCGTTGTATAGATGCAGGTCATTGTTGGGATGACCCTTTGGAAGGTATTTAAAATGAAAAAGGTCAGTATAGTTATTCCTGTTTATAATGCAGAAAAATATGTAAAACGCACCTTGGATGCACTTTTAAAACAAACGTATGAAAATATTGAATTGGTGATTATTGACGATGGCTCTTCTGATAAAAGCGGAGAAATTGTTTTAAAGGAAGCAGAAAAGGATAACAGAATAAAGTATTTTAAAATTAAAAACGGCGGTCCGGGTAACGCCAGAAACGTGGGCGTAAGCAAGGCAACAGGTGAATATATCGGCTTTTGCGATGCAGATGATATTCCTGATGAGGATATGTTTGAAAATCTTGTAGCATACCTTGAAAATAATAATGCGGATATGTCGTTGTGCGATATGTTCAGTGAGCGTGATAACAGCAATTACGGTTTGCCGTGGGAAGATAATACCTTAATAAAGGGTGAGGCAGTTTCTGAAGAAATAATTGCTTCCATGGTAGGTAATAAGTCTGATAACGATAAGTCTGTACCATTGTGGGGATGTGTGTGGCGTTGCTTGTTTAAAAAAGAGATTATTGACAGGTTTGACGTGAAATTCCCAACAGAAATTCATTTTGCAGAAGATTTAATTTTTGTTCTTAATTATCTTAAAAGGGCAACAAGCGTTGCTATATGTAACAAGTCTCTTTATTTTTACGCTTGTGTTGAAAGCTCTATAATGAACTCCTTTTTCTCATATAAAAAGGATATGTTCAAAGCAAGAAAAATTCTTGTTGCGTATATTATAAAGGCGATTGAGGATTTACCTTGTTATGAAGAATTAAGAAGTCGCCTTACTGTTACAGAGCGTTGCTATTATCAGGAATGTGTTGGTAATGCTTGCAGAAAAGCAGAGGGCAGAACACAAAAAGACGTTAAAGCAGAGCTTAAAGAAATACTTTTTGACGAGGATGTAAAAAAAGCATTTAAAAGCTTTGATGTTCAGGATAAAAAAAGAAAATTATCATATTTAATGATTCAAAAAAGAATGACAGGAGCAATTATGCTCTATTACAAAATCCGTTTCAGGTAAAAGGTGAGGTGAAGGTATGAGCAACTTAAAAAGAAATACAGGCTTTGACATTATAAGGATTATTGCAATTTTTATGGTTGTTGCAATTCATTCGCACGTTGCACCTCTCGCAGTTAATAAAGGGTCTGCAATGTGGTATGTTGTTATGTCATTACAGGTAATTTGTTTAGTTGCGGTACCTTTGTTTTTTATGGTTTCCGGAGCGCTTCTTCTCTCCGACGAAAAAGAAACGGATATAAGCACTCTTTATAAAAAGAGACTTCCAAAACAAGCCATACCCTTTATTGTGTGGAGTGTTTTTTATGTAATTGCAAGAATTGTTATGGGTAAAATATCCTTTAGCATTTCTGCATTTACAAGTCTTTTATACGAGCCTGCATATTACCAGTTCTGGTTTATGTATACTCTTCTTGCGATTTATTTGTTGCTTCCTATATTACAGACACTCATTAAAAATTGCGATAAGAAAAAAACAGAGTACATTTTAATTTTGTGGGCAATTTTCAGTGTTCTTTTACCTGTTATTTCAAGGTTTGTTAAGGGCTTTGATATCTCGGATCACGTTGACCTTATTTTGTGTGAAGGTTATATAGGTTATTTTATATTTGGTTACTACCTTAATAAATATAAAACTAATATTAAAAATGCTACTGCAGTTTTAATATGGCTTATTGGTGCTCTTTCCACAGTCGTTTGTGCGGTAATAGAATATAGGGTAACTCATAAGCTTAATCTTACGTATGAGGGCTTTGTGTATCAGGCATATATGGTACCGGGAACAGTTGTTTCTGCAACAGGAGCTTTCCTTTTCTTGAGTAATAAAAAATATAATTTCAGTGAAAAAGTAAATGGCATAATAACAAAGGTAGCTGTACTTTCTGTGGGCGTTTATTATATTCATATGCTCGTGCTTACAGTAATTGAAAAGATTGGCTTTACAGGTGAAAACAATATTTTGATTCTCGGTGTTAAAATTATTGCTACTTACCTTGTTTCTTTAATCGGGGCATTTATAATTTCAAAAATCCCCGTAGTACGCAAAATCCTTTTAGGAGTAAAATAAAATGAAGATTGAGCATATAGTTTCCACAATGAACAGAGAAGATTTTTCTTTTTTGGAAAATCTTGGTTTTGTAACAGATGTGGTTGTTGTTAACCAGAATTGCCCGCAAAAAACTGAAAGCTTTTCTTTATCAAACGGCGTAAGTGTTAAAGCAATTTCAACTCCTGAAAAAGGTCTTAGCCGAAGCAGAAATAAGCTTATAGAAAATGCAACGGGTGACGTGTGTATTATAGGTGACGATGATGTCCAGTACCTTGACGGTTACCTTGATATTATTGAAAATGCATATAAAAAGTATACTGATGCAGATATAATAGTTTTTTGCTTTACTCACGAGAAAGGTAAGCAAACACGCTTGAGGTATACAGAAGATGTTGCAGTTTCAATGCAAAACGTAAGCAAATTTGCTTCTGTTGAAATTACATTTAAGTCAGAGAGTATAAAAAAAGCGGGAATTTCCTTTAATAATAATATCGGTCTCGGCACGCCGTTTCCCAGTGGCGAAGAAAATGCCTTTTTGGCTGATGCTTTAAGGGCAGGGCTTAAAATATATCACGTTCCGCAGACTATATGTGTTGCAGTGGAAGATATGAAAATTAACGAGAATTATGATGTTTTAAAGTATATTGAAGATAAGGGCGCATCATTTTATTGTATTTATAAAAAAATGTTCCCCGTATATTCTCTTGCATTTATAATTTTAAAGAAAAAAACAATTTTTAAAGATGTTTCAATTTTAAAAGCCTTTCGTTTTATGTTGAAGGGTAAAAGGAAATATATAAAATCCGTAAAGGAGTAAGCTATGCTTATAAGTGTAATAACGCCTACCTACAACAGAGCATACATACTGAATAAATGTTACAACAGTCTTGTTGCTCAGACCTCAAAGGCCTTTGAGTGGATTGTGGTGGATGACGGTTCATCAGATAATACTGAGGAATTGGTAGCTTCTTTTATTGAAGAAAACAGAATTAAAATCAAGTATATAAAGCAGGCAAACGGCGGTAAGCATATTGCTCATAATACTGCAGTTTTAAATTCACAGGGTGACCTTGTTGTGTGCCTTGATTCTGATGACGTTTTAACAGAAAATGCAATTGAAAAGGCAGTTTCTTTCTGGGAAGAAAATGCACAAGGGCATAATACGGGTATTCTTGCAAAGCGTGGCGATATGGTAGAGCGTAAGCCTATTTGCTCAGCGCTTCCCGAGGGTGTTAAGGAATGTACTATGTTTGATTTAACAAACAAATATGGGTTTGAGGGTGATACAATTCTCTATTTCAGGCGTGAAATTTTAGAGAAAAATCTTTTTAAATCCTTTGAGGGTGAAAGGTTTATTCCCGAAACAAATATGTACATTGAAATAGATAAATTTGGCACAATGCTTCTTTTAGATGAGGTTTTGTACCTTTGTGAATATCTGCCTGACGGTTTAACTGCAAAATATCACAAGCTTTTAGAAAATAATCCAAACGGTACTGCCGATACATATTATAAACAGATGTGTATGGCAAAGGATTTTAAAACAAAAGTGAAATATGGGTTATTAACCAATATATATAAATCACTTTCTCAAAATAAAAAGGAATTACATTTTAAAGAAAACAGATTTTTGTTAATGGCTTTAAGTATTCCTTCAGCATTTATAAAAAATAAGTTTTTAAGTAAATTTGAGAGGTAAATTATGATACCTAAAATAATTCATTACTGTTGGTTCGGCAGAGGTCAAATGCCTGAATTGGCGGTTAAGTGTATTGAAAGCTGGAAAAAGTTCTGTCCCGATTATGAAATAATGGTCTGGAACGAGGATAATTTTGATATTACTTCTAACCGCTATGTTAAAGAGGCGTATGAATCAAGAAAATTTGCTTTTGTTACAGACTATGTAAGGCTTTATGCAATGTACAATTACGGTGGTATTTATATGGATACTGATGTAATGATACTTAAAAGTCTTGATGAATATTTGCATCATCACGCGTTTTCAGGCTTTGAGAGTAAAACAAAAATCCCGACCGGTATTATGGCATCAGAAAAAGGCTACGAGGTAATGGCGGACTTATTAAAGTTTTATGATGATGCAGTTTTTATAAAGGAAGATGGCTCATTTAACATAGTTACAAATACTGAAACTATTACAGCTATGTTTACTGATTGGGGCTTTGTGCCAAACGGGGAATATCAGGAGATTAAGGGTATGGCATTTTACCCGCAAAATATTTTTTGCCCTGACCACAAAAAGCTTAATGACAGTAAGTATATGAAAGAAACTGCCACAATTCACTATTTTGCAGGCTCATGGAAAAGTGAAGCAACACTTAAAAGGGAACGTTCTTTGTGGTGGAAGGCTTTTGCAGTTGTGGCAACGTCTGTATCAAAGGTGCTTACAAAGATTTTGGGCGATAAATGGACAAATGCAAAAAATAAAGTCCGTGACAATGTTATTGAAAATGAAAAAAACAAATAATCAGAGGAGCGGTTGTTTGAAAAGAGATATAAACTTTAATTACATCCGTGTTGCTGCAATGGTTGCAATTGTTTTGTGCCATTATTTTCAGGTGTACGGTTTTTTTGGAGTTTCTTCGTGGTTGAATATAGGTGTTCAGGTGTTTTTTGTTCTTAGTGCTAAACTGATAAGCACCAAAAAATTCAACACAAAAGGTGATGTGCTCAGGTTTTTAAAAACGCGAATTCTCAGAATTTATATACCTGTCTGGATATACCTGATTTGCCTTATACCTGTTTTGTTTGTTGTGGGCAGGGGACCGGATGTTTCTGCAATTATAATGTATTTTCTGGGGCTTGCGGGCTTTTCTGAAATGGTTGTTTTGGGACTTGGTCATTTCTGGTACATATCTGTGTTGCTTATCTGTTATCTTTTGGTACCGGTATTATATAAAATTGCTGATTTTTGCAAAAATACGGGGAAGGCAAAGGCCTTTGTTTTACAGGTAGCTGTTACAGCCGTACCTGTTTTAGTCTTTTTGTTTACACAGTATAAGTTTTATGGTGTGAATATAGCATTTTTCTGCGCAGCATACTTTTTATTTTATAAAACAAAAGATAATGAAAATTGGTATAAAGGGAAGGCAATTAAGTTATTCCCGTTAGTAGTTGTATTAACAGCCATCAGGCTTTTTACGGATACAAAGGAAATTGCTTCGAACAGTTATTATGACGGTTTATTTGTTACTTCAGTAAAAGCAATTACGGGAATGTTTTTGTTCTTTGCAATGTACAAATTGCTTTTGGTTTTAAAGGCAAAAGAATTAAAGATTGTTGATTATATATCAGATATTTCTTACGAGGTTTACATTGTTCATCAATTTATACTTCTTGCGCTTTTTGAGTTTATTTCATTCTTTAAATCAGGTGTTGCGGGCAAAGTTTCAATGTTGATATGCTCCGTAATAATGATTTTCTTTAATGCCGTGATTGTTTTTTACGTGAAAAAGTTTATTGAAAAAAGGGTTATTAAAAAATGAATGTTTTAATTGCTTTAGGCAGTATCACACCTAATGATGATGCCAACACAAATATTGCAAAGCTTATTGCCTCAGAAATGAAAAAAGGTAATAACGTAGCTTTACTTGGCACCGCTTTTCAAAAGGCACCTGAAAAAGAAGTTATAGACGGTGTTACGTATCACAGAATTTTAAGGCTTGAAAAAGAAAAGAATAAAAAGCTTTGGCAAGTATGGTCTTCTTTAAGCGGTAAAGGTGAACGAATAAAGTTTATTGCAAAGCATCCTTTTTACTTTTTTAAAATTACTTTTAATCATATAAGGGCACGATTTACAGATGTACGGGAGGATGCGTACATAAAAAAGCTTAAAGAGCTTGAAAAAACAGAAAAAATAGACAGGGTAATTGTAATCACATCACCTTTTTATATTGCTACAGCTGCACAAAAGGCTATTAAAAATGCAGAGGTTGTGTGGCATCAGCTTGACCCTAACCAGTCAAATATTACTGCAATTTATAAAGGTAAAACAGATTTACTTGAAAAAGAAAAGTCTCTTTATGAGTTTGTAAAGTATGCTGTTGTTCCGCGTCTTGTTTACGAGGAAAATATGCAAAATGAGCTTTCTGTTTATAAAGATAAAATGATTCCTGCGGAGTTTCCGAATGTACGTAGGCTGTCATCTTCAGCAGTATCCGATGACGTAAGCTTTGATGAAAATAAAATAAACCTTGTGTTTGTAGGCGTGTTTTACGAGGATATCCGCAATCCTGTTCCATTGTTTGAAATTGTTTCAAAAACAAAAAATGAAAATATTGTTCTTAATATAGTCGGTGGCGGATGCGAGGAAATTGTTGAGGAATGGGCATCAGAGTATCCAAATAAAATTATCAGACACGGTTACCATTCACTTGAAGCTGCCCTTAATGCAATGCAGAATGCCGATATACTTATAAATGTGGATAATACTGCAAAAAATATGCTTCCCAGCAAGGTTAATGATTATATAAGCACCGGCAAGCCGATTGTTAATTTTCATCCCTTTGAGGATAGTAAAACGGTTGAATACTTTGAAAAATATCCGTTACATCACAACGTGTATATGCAAAATGTCTCTGCACAAGAGGTAGAACTTTTTGAACGTTTTTGTGTTGAAAACAAGGGTAAGAGCATTGAGTTTAATGAAATAATAAGTAATTATAAGGAAAGCACACCGGAATATGTTTCCGCTATGCTTTTAAGGGATTAATTATGAAAAAATTTAAAAATATAATTTCTCTCGGTTTTAATTGTCACGTTGCAAAGGACCTGGAAAGGTTAGGGTACAGAAATGCCAGCTATCCCTTTGATTGGCTCATAAGTAATTTTTGTGATGTGATAGAGTCAATAGATACAGATTTTGTTCAATGGTTGAAGTTTTCTGATATTGAGCAGGATTCAGAGCACGAAAATGTGTACCACGATAAGGGTACAGGTCTTGATTTTTATCACGATTTTTTTCCTGATAAAACAATTGAAGAGCAGTACGATAAGGTTAAAAGTAAATATTCCAGAAGAATTGAAAGATTTCAAAAAGACTGTGCTCAGGCTACGTTGTTTATCCGCTTTGTGCGTAACGAGGAGGATTTGAAATATATACAAAACAATCAAGAAAGAATATTATCCGTTCTGAAAAAAGAAAATGAGGATAATGATTGTATATATCTTTTACTTAACGAAAATCTTCAGGCATATGCAGATGATAAAAAGTTTTTTATGGTTACGGAATTGGTTCATCCGATAAAATCAAGCAAATCCGTACAAGCTTTTATAAAGAAAAATTTGGATATGAAAAAAACGCTTGTTTTAAAAAATAAAAAAAGGTATACAAAAAAAAGAATCGCTTCATTAAAAAAGAGGTTTATGTGAGAATATATGGGTAAACTGAAAGGCATTATAGAAAAACAAAAAACAATAGTTAATTTGCTGTCTGCCATAATGGCATACGGCTTATCCATTGTTATAAATTTTTTCCTTTCTCCGTATATTACAAAAACATTAGGCGTTGAGGCAAACGGCTTTGTTACCCTTGCAAATCAGGTCGTGGGATACGTTTCTCTCGTTACTGTTGCCCTTAACTCAATGGCAAGCCGTTTTGTAAGTGTACATTTAATGAACAAAGAGGAGGAAAAGGCAAAAGGATACTTTTCTTCTGTAACAATAGCAAATGTAGTTATCGGCGTGGTATTGTTTATTCCTCTTGTAGTTTGCTCTTTAAACGTTGAAAAGCTTTTTACGGTACCAAGTGATTTGGTTGATGATACGGTTTTATTGTTTATTTTAGTTTCTATTAACTTTGTTGTTGGTGTTGTTACAAATATATACAGCGTTTCTACATTTGTGGTTAATAAGCTTTATTTATCAACCTGCCGTAATATTGAAGGTAATATTTTGCGTTGCGGTACGCTTTTAATAATGTATACTGTGTTACCTCCAAAAATGTATTATGTTACCTTATCTGTAATAGTTAATACCGTGTATATTGTTTTATGGAATGTTTATTACACAAAAAAATATACACCTCAATTAAAAATCAAAATGCAATATTTTAAATTATCATATTGCATTGAGCTTGTAAAATCAGGTGCGTGGAATCTTTTAAGCAGTCTGAATTCCGTGCTTAATACAGGTCTTGATTTATTGTTATGTAATATTTTTATAGACCCTGTTTCAATGGGCGTTTTGTCTGTTTCAAAGATTTTTCCTACGGCAATATCCACAATGGTCAATTCTGTTTCAGGTGCATTTGGCCCTGAAATGACTCAAAAATATGCAGATGGCGATTATAACGGTTTTACAAAAACCATTCTTAAAAGTGTTAAGTTTATCGGTATTGTAATTAATATACCCATAGTTGTGCTTGTGGCAATGGGCAAACAGTTTTATAAGGTATGGCAGCCTACCCTTGATGAAGGGGAATTGTTTATTCTTTCATTTCTTGCAATTGCGGGCGTTGTGGTAAGTGGTAGCACAGCTTGCGTTTTTGGAATGTTTACTGTTGTTAATAAGCTTAAGTTTCATTCGGTAACATCACTTTTGTTTGGTGTTTTAAATGCCGTTGTTGTAATTGTTGCATTAAGCATTTCCACAGAAAACGGTGTTTATATTATTGCAGGCACAAGTACGGTGCTCACTATTATCAGAAACTATTTACTCACATTTCCGTATGCCGCTAAATGTCTTAAGCAAAAGTGGTATGTTTTTCACAAGGCATCGTTTTCATCAATTGTTGCAGCGGCATTATCAGGCGTGTGTTCTTATTTTGCAGTGAAGCTTATAAATATGAACAGTTGGCTTACAGTTATTATCGGCGCAGGTATTTGTGCAGTAGTTACTGTTATTGTAAGTGCATTGATTCTTTTTACAAATGAAGAAAAGAAGCAGTATATTAAACTTATTACTAAAAAGATAAAGAAGGCGTAAAAATGAATCCGTTAATTCAGTTTAAACTTGGCATAACAAGATTTTTAGGGCCGGATAAATGGAACGATGTTCTTTTAAAAAACGGTTTTAAAAAGTTTAAAAAGGCTCAGCCGGATTTGGCTGCTGAGGTTGAAAAAAATATAAAATACAAAGGTATTCACAAGGGTGAAAGGTGCTTTATAATCGGTAACGGACCATCTCTTAAGGAGCAGGATTTATCTGTTTTGGGTGACGAGTATGTGCTTACCTGTAATCAGATTATGAGGAATCCTGTTTTTCCGAGTCTTCGCACTAATTATCACTTTTGGGCAGACCCTTCGTTCTTTGCTTTGAGTCCTGACAGGCCGGAGGATATGGAAATTTTGGAGGTTATGCTCAGTGTTAATACCGAAGGCAACAGACCTGTTAACTTCTTTGCTCAAGAGGGCTATGATTTTGCAAAAAGGTTTAACCTTCAAGAAAAGCTTGATATTGCATTTTATTCGCACCGTCTGGAATTAACAGATGACTTTAATAACGGAATTCATTTCGACAAATTCACGCCTAATTTACATACGGTTGTTCATTATGCTGTTGCTATGGCAATATATATGGGTTTTTCTGAAATATATCTTTTAGGTTGCGATTGTACAAATGTTATTACTGCAGCAAACACTCGTCTTATGGCAGGTGATGGCGCAGAGTATGCATACAAAATTTCCGAAAATGAGAAAAAACGTATGATGAACAGGAACAATGCAATATCTATGGAGGATGAGCTTAAAAGCTTCTACGAGGTATTTAAGGGCTACAGAGTTTTGCGTGATATTTGCGAAAAATCTGGTATTAAGCTTTACAACTGCACAGCAGGCGGTCTTTTGGATTGCGTTGAAAGAAAAAAATATGAAGATGTAATAGGAAGGTAATGTTATGAAAATAATCGGTGTTATTCCTGCAAGATATAAGTCCTCTCGTTTTCCCGGCAAGCCACTTGCTGATATCTGTGGCAAGCCAATGATATGGTGGGTATATAATCAGTGCAAAAAGGTTGAAGATTTTGATGCTGTTTACGTTGCAACAGATGATGATAAAATCTTTGACACGTGTAAAAGTCTTGGCATTGAGGTTATTATGACCTCTGATACACATAAAACAGGTACTGACAGAATCGGAGAGGTTGCACGCAAAATACCTGCAGAGCTTATTGTTAACATTCAAGGGGATGAGCCTCTTTTGGAGCCTGCAACAATTAAGGCTGCAATAGAGCCGTTCTATTCAAATCCTGACCTTGAAATTTCTAATCTTATGACTAAAATCACAGACCCTATTGAGGTTGTGAATTTTACGGTTCCTAAGGTTATTACTAATAAAGACGGTATAGGTGTCTACCTTACAAGAGCAACTGCTCCGTATCCGAAGGGGAGCCTCGATTACGCATATTACAAGCAGGTGTGCGTATACGGCTTTAAGCCTGAGGCATTACAATTTTACTGTGATTACGGTATGAAGTTCGGTAAGGCAAGGGTAGAAGCAGTTGAGGATATTGAAATATTACGTTTTATTGAAAACGGTTATAAGGTTCAGTATATTGAGGTTGATTCTGATACCGTTGCAGTTGATACACCTAACGACTTGGAAAAGGTCAGAAAAATTGTGGCAGAAAAGATTAATGCAGGGGAAATAAGTAATAATTAAGAGGTGCTTATGAGCAAAATCAATGTACTTGACTGCACGTTACGTGATGGCGGTTATTGTAACAATTGGATGTTCGGCAAACAGAATATCGGCAGAATTATTAATGCTCTTGTAGAAGCAGACGTGGAAATAATTGAGTGCGGTTTTTTAACTCAAAAGGTTGAATATGATGTTAACTCCACTCAGTTTACAGATGTTTCACAGGTTGGTAGCTTTATACCTGCAAACAAACACGGCAAGCTTTTTGTTTGTATGATTAATTTCGGTGAGTTTTCTGTAGAAAATTTACCTTCTGCAGAGGATACGTCTTTAGATGGTATTCGCGTTGCTTTTCACAAAAAAGATATGGTTGAAGCCATGGCGTTTTGCAAGCAAATAAAAGAAAAGGGCTACAAGGTTTTTGTTCAGCCTATGGTTTCTTTAGGGTATACAGAGGAAGAATTCAGCGCCTTGATTTCTCTTGCAAATGATATAATGCCACACGCATTTTATATTGTAGATAGCTTTGGTGTTATGAAGCAAAAAAACCTCTTCAGACTTTTTAAAATTGTTGAAGAGGAATTGGATGAAAATGTAATTGTCGGCTATCATTCTCATAATAATATGCAGTTGGCTTATTCAAATGCTCAGTCTCTTGCGGATGCAGATACTGAAAGAAGCTTGATAATTGATTCCAGTATTTTTGGTATGGGACGCGGTGCAGGTAACCTTAACACAGAGCTTTTTGTAGAATATCTTAATGATAATAACGGTAAAAGCTATGTGCTTCGCCCGTTACTTGTTGTAATTGATGATATTTTAAATAATTTTCACGAAACAAATTATTGGGGCTATTCTTTGCCGAACTATTTATCTGCAAAGCACAATGCACACCCCAATTATGCAACGTACCTTGATTCTAAAAAGACACTTACCGTTGAAGCGATTGATGAAATCTTCGGTATGATGGCTGAAGATAAAAAATCATCATTTGATAAAAAATATATGGAAGAGCTTTACCTTAAATATATGATGAAGGGTAATGTTAACGAGAAGAAGCTTTTTGAATTAAAAGAACAGCTTTGTGGTAAAACGGTGTTGATTATTGCTCCGGGTAGCAGCTCTGTAACGGAAAAGGATAAAATAATTTCCTTTGCCCAACAGGAAAACGTTATAACGATAAGCGTTAATTTTCATTACGATGAATGTGAAACTGATTTTATTTTCCTCAGTAATCTTCGCAGATTCAGAAAAATGAAGAAAGGTAAAGAAAAATGCATTGTAACCTCCAATATACCTGCAGAGAATGTGTACCTGCAAACAGATTACCAAAGTCTTCTGAATGATTATGAGGGTGTGAAGGATAATGCAGGTATGATGCTTGTTAAGTTTCTTATAGAGCTTGGTGTTAAAAATATTTGCCTTGCGGGATTAGACGGTTACTCTATTGATGCTACAAAAAACTTTGCGGATGAAGCAATGAATTTCTTTACACAAAAAAGAATTTTTGAAACTATGAATGAGGGTATGAATCAGGCTCTTGGTGAATATAGTAAGTTAATTAATATTCAATTTATAACAACACCTAAGTATGTAAAAATATAAAAAAGCAGGTAATTGCAAAATGAAAAAAGTTATGCTTGTTTTCGGTACAAGACCGGAAGCTATAAAAATGTGTCCGTTAGTAAACGAATTAAAAAGCAGAAAAGAGCTTCAGACAGTTGTGTGTGTTACAGGTCAACACCGTCAGATGCTTGACCAGGTGCTTGAAGCATTTTCTGTAACACCGGACTACGACCTTTCAATTATGAAAGAACGTCAGACTCTTTTTGACGTAACAACAAATATTCTTAATTCAATTAAAGAGGTTCTTGAAAAGGAAAAGCCGAACGTAGTTCTTGTACACGGTGACACTTCCACAACGTTTGTTACAGCGCTTGCTTGTTTTTATTTGCAGATTCCTGTTGGTCACGTTGAGGCAGGCTTAAGAACCTACAATATTTATTCACCATATCCTGAAGAGTTCAATCGTCAGGCGGTAGGTATTGTGAGTCAATTCAATTTTGCTCCCACAGAGCTTTCCAGAGATAATCTTCTGAAAGAAGGTAAATGTGCCGATAATATTTATATTACAGGTAACACTGCTATTGACGCACTTAAAACAACAGTTAAAGAAAATTATACTCATCCTGAGCTTGAATGGGCAGAGGGTAGCAGGCTTATTATGATTACTGCTCATCGTCGCGAAAATCTTGGTGAACCAATGAAGAATATGTTCAGGGCAATTCGCAGAGTTATGGATGAAAATCCTGATGTTAAAGCGATTTACCCTATCCACATGAATCCTGTTGTTCGAGAAACTGCAAATGAGTTTTTAGGTGATGATGAAAGGATTCACATTATTGAGCCTCTTGAGGTTCTTGATTTTCACAATTTCCTTAATAAAAGCTATCTTATTCTTACAGACTCAGGTGGTATTCAGGAGGAGGCACCGTCTTTGGGTAAGCCTGTTCTTGTTATGAGAGATACAACTGAACGTCCTGAGGGAATTAAGGCAGGTACCCTTAAGCTTGTGGGAACAGAAGAAGAAACAATCTATAATGAATTTACAAAGCTTCTTACAGATGAAAAAGAATATAATAAAATGAGTCAGGCATCAAATCCGTATGGTGATGGCTTTGCTTGTAAGAGAATAGCGGATATTCTTATTGAAAAGTTATAAAAAATTCGGACTAAATTTAATTTAGTCCGAATTTTTTTGTTTTGTTAATTATTTTGGTCCAAAAACTGCAAGCAAGAAGCCTGCTGCAACTGCAGAGCCTATAACACCTGCAACGTTTGGTCCCATAGCGTGCATAAGAAGGAAGTTTGTTGGGTTATATTTTCTGCCTTCGTTTTGTGCAACACGTGCCGCCATAGGTACTGCAGAAACGCCTGCCGCACCAATAAGCGGATTAATTTTGCCTTTTGTAACAACGTAAAGAAGCTTGCCGAAGAGTACGCCGCCTGCAGTTGAGAAAGAAAAAGCAATAAGACCGAGAAGGATAATTTTAAGTGTTTGTGATTGTAAGAAGGTTTCGCCGTCTGCTGTTGCACCAACGCACACACCAAGCATAATTGTTACTATGTTCATAAGTGCGTTTTGTGCTGTATCAGAAAGTCTGTCGGTAACACCGCATTCACGGAAAAGGTTACCGAGCATTAACATACCAAGAAGCGGTACAACATCAGGAAGAAGAAGTGCGCAGAAAATAAGAACTGCAACAGGGAAGATTATTTTTTCTGCTTTTGAAACCTTTCTTAATTGCTTCATTTCAACCTTACGCTCTTTTTCTGTTGTAAGGAGTTTCATGATTTTTGGTTGAATGAAAGGAATGAGTGCCATGTACGAATATGCCGCCAAGGCAATCGGCGCTAACAATTTTGGTGCAAGTTGAGATGTAAGGAAAATAGCGGTAGGACCGTCTGCACCGCCGATGATTGCAATAGATGCAGCCTCATGTCCTTCAAATCCAAGAAAGACAGCAATTAAAAATGCCATATAAACACCTAATTGTGCGGCAGCACCTAAAAGAAGGCTGACAGGGTTTGAAAGAAGGGGACCAAAGTCTGTCATAGCACCTACGCCCATAAATATAAGGCAAGGGAATATGTTTGATTTAACACCAACGTACAGAATTCGCAGGAAGCCCGATTCAAACCAATGTTTTGATGCGTCGGCTGTGGTTCCTATACTACCTAACTCACCACCGGTGGTGTCAAGCATAACGTTGGCACCCGGGAGATTTGCTAAAAGAATACCAAATGCAATGGGAACCAGAAGAAGCGGTTCAAATTTGAATCTGATTGCCAACACCAGGAAGAAAATGGCAACACCAATCATTATCAAATTTTCTACCTGAAGAGTAGCAAAACCGGATTCTTCCCAGAGATTTAATAAAATGTCTGAAAAATTCATAGTTTGTTTCCTTTGCTTTAATTAGATAACTGCAAGAACATCATCTGTGTTAACTGTTGTACCCTTTGGAGCATTAATTGATTTAACAGTACCGTCACAAGGAGCAACAATATCGTTTTCCATTTTCATAGCTTCAAGAACACAAATAACGTCGCCTGCTTTAACTGCATCGCCAACGCTCTTTTTAACTGCAAGGATTGTACCCGGCATCGGAGCTTTAACCTGTGTACCGTCTGCACTGACAGGAGCAGGTGCAGCAGGTGCAGCAGGAGCTTCTGCAACAGGAGCTGCAGGTGCTTCAGCAACAGGTGCAGCAACGGGAGCAGCTGCAGGTGCAGCAACAACAAAAGGAACTTGTGAAACGCCTGTAACAACAGCATCACTTTCTGTAACGTCTACTTCATAAATTTTACCGTTTAATGTAACATTATATTTCATAACTTAGTCCTCCACTAATTTAATTGAGTTAAATATAAGATTTTCTAAAGGTATACCTGTTTTATCGGATGTGATAGCCATAATTGCGGCAGCATCCTGTTCTTCAATATTTTCAAGAACAGGGTCCTGATTAAGTCTTTTGATTGTTTTAAAATCAAGCCTTGAAAGGTCAATACCTGTTCTGTGTGATGTAATAGCCATTAAAACGGCTGCATCTTGCTCGGAAACTCCGTCAAGAACAACGTACCCCGGAATATGAGGAATTGCATCTTCTTTTGCCTCTTCTGCAGATTCTGCAATAACCTCAACAGGAGCAGAAGCTGTTTCTGTGGAAGATGTGTTTTCTTCTGCAGGGGCAGAATCTTTGCTTTTTTCTTTTTTATTTCCAACTATTTTTGAAAGTAAAATAACAAAAATAGCAAGAACGGCAAGAACGGAAAGCACTATTACGAAACCGAAGCCTGATACCTTTAATGCTTCAGGTATTGAGAGTTTTTCTAATTGAAAAGGAAGAAATATCATATTTAATCCTCCTTAATCAATGGCCTTGAATTCGTAGGTGTAGATTTTGCCTGCCATTTCATCGCGATAATCAAAGAAGTTTTCTGCCTGAGTCGGGAAAGCGATGTATGAAAGAACATCCTCATCACTATGAGCCTTTTCACCGATTTCTGCTTTAGCAGTTTCAAAAGCAGGTTCAAGTGTATCTGCGAATCTGCCTTCAATAGGAGCAACGTCGCCAAGAATCTGGCTTCTTACATCTTCGTTGATAGCGCCCGGAGCTTTACCGTATTCGCCCATAAGGTAAGATTTAACTTCTTTAGAAACGTTTTTGTATCTTTCGCCTGAAAGAACGTTGTTTGTGGCCTGAACACCAACCATCTGGCTCATTGGAGTAACGAGTGGCGGATAACCAAGGTCTTCACGTACACGAGGTGTTTCAAGAAGAACCTCATCAAATTTATCCATCTTACCTTGTGCGGTAAGCTGAGCAACAAGGTTAGAAAGCATACCGCCCGGAACCTGATAATCAAGAGCTTTTGCATCTGTGCAAAGAACTGTCGGGTTAAGAAGACCGCTTTCAAGAGCCTTTGCTCTGATTGGCTTGAAGAAATCTGCAATCTCGCGAAGAGCATTTGAGTTAAGACCTGTATCGTAGTCAAGCTCTGAAAGTGTGTAGTTAAGTGTTTCTGTTGCAGGTTGAGCAGTACCGCCTGACATTGTTGAAATTGCAGTGTCTATAACGTCAACGCCTGCTTCAACTGCTTTAAGGCAAGTCATAAAGCCAAGACCTGTTGTGCAGTGAGTGTGAAGAACAATCGGAAGGTCAACAGCCTCTTTAAGTGAAGAAACAAGCTTGTGTGCTTCTGCAGGGCTGAGTATACCTGCCATATCTTTAATTGCAATTGTCTGGCAACCAAGACTCTGCATATTTTTAGCAAGTTCAACGTAAGATTCAAGAGTGTGAATAGGGCTGATTGTGTAGCAGATAGCACCTGAAGCAATCGCACCGTTTTTAACAGTTTCGTCAACTGCAACTTCAATGTTTTTTACGTCGTTAAGTGCGTCAAATATTCTGATAATATCAATACCGTTTTCAATGCTCTTTTTAACAAACATACGAACTACGTCATCAGGGTAGTGACGGTAGCCGAGAAGGTTTTGACCTCTGAGGAGCATCTGGAGCTTTGTGTTAGGGCAAGCCTTTTTGATTTTTCTGAGTCTTTCCCATGGGTCTTCGTTAAGGTAACGAAGGCAAGAGTCAAATGTTGCACCGCCCCAGCATTCAAGTGAATAGTAGCCGGCTTTGTCTAACTCTTTAAGGATTGGCTCAAACTCTCTGAATTTCATTCGTGTTGCAATAAGCGATTGGTTAGCGTCTCGCAACACTGTTTCGGTAAATTGAACCTTTTGCATAGTCTTTTCTCCTTCAAATATATTTAAAAATGTTATACAAGGATATATATAATGGTATGTACAGCAAAAAACTGTCTACCAATTTTCCCCAATATATCATACTATAAACGAGTGATTTATTCAAGTGTTTAAATATATTTTGTTTAATTTTTAACATGATTATTATATAGTATATATATACTTAATACTTTTATCCTTCGTCATTGACTTTTAGGTAATTAACAATTAAAATTGATTATATAAACCGAGGAGGTGCTTTTTTGGAAAATAAATGGGTACAAGTCTGGGGACAAGCTCATTCAGCTTTTTCTTATTTCTATTATCCCTCTTGTGAAAAAACATTCAGGTTAATAATTAAATCTGCAATATCAGGCGAAAGTGTACGTTTTGAGCTTTCTAATGAATGTGCTAAAGAAGATGTCTATGTAGGGGCTTTGAGTGTTGCCAAATGTGATTCAAAGGGTAATTTTATTGGTGAATGCAAAACTGCCACAGTTAATACTCAAAAAGCATTTTGTTTGAAAATCGGAGAGGTTGTTTTAAGCGATGAAGTTCCTCTTCATATTGAAGAAGGGGAATACTTTTGTCTGAGTGCCTTTATAGAAAAAGGTTCACTCAGAAGCGGTAATCTCCTTAGCGATGTTACACTTTTGACTGTTAAGGGGAATGTAGTTGATGAGCCGAGAATAGAAAATCAACGCAGAAAGCGTGATAAGGTTCGAGAGGTTGCCTATTCAATACTGGGTATGTTCTTTCACAAACCAATTCCTCTTTTTCAATCTGTGCAGGTTCTGAATGGCACAGGAGCAACAAGCATTGTTGTTTATGGGGATTCTATAAGTCAGCAGGGCTATTGGGTGAATTCTTTTGCTGAAAGAATTTATCAGGCGTATCCGGGCAGGTATACTGTTATTAATAAGTCGATTATGGGAACAAGGCTTTTGCTTGATTACAGTCCACGGTTTTTCTGTAAAGGGTTGTTTGGTAAAAGCGGACTTAATCGCCTTGAAAGAGATGTTTTAAATTATAAAGATGCTGAGTACGTAATTGTTGCTTTGGGTACAAATGACTTTTTGCAGCCGGGAACAATACAGGCACCTAAAAGCGAAGTTTCTGAGCCTGAAGAGTTTGTTTCAGGTATGCTTGATTTAACAAAAAAGCTTTCCGGAGCAGGCAAGAAGGTTATAATTTTTAATATACTTAATTTTGGCGAAAGTATTGATTCCCGTCCTGAAAAAGAGGCGAGAGTCACTAAGGTAAATAAGCTTCTTTACGAAAACAAAGAGAGGTTTTATGCTTTTTACGATCAAGCATCCTTGTGCGTAAATCCTCAAAAGCCTACGTGCTCCAGGTTAGATTATCTCGGTAAAGATAAGGTTCACCCTAACACTCTTGGTGGCAATGTGGTTGCCGGTGGTATAGATTTAAAATGGTTTGAATAATAAAACAGGTGCGAAGCATTTGGCTTTCGCACCTGTTTTATTATTTACAAAATACGTGTCGTCCGATAGTAGTAATAACAGGGCGTGTGCGAATCCATTTGTTTGATGTTTTTGCAGGATTGTAATAATATAGTGCACCTCCGGTAGGGTCCCATCCGTTTATAGCATCCTGAGCAGCCTTTTTTGCAGTGCTGTCCGGGGATACACTCCAGTTACTGTCTGTTACCGCAGAAAATGCACCTTTCTGGTAAACAACTCCTGAAACAGTATCCGGAAAGGAAGCGGAGTCCACTCTGTTAAGAACAACTGCACCAACGGCTACCTGTCCTGTATAGCTTTCGCCTCTTGCTTCTGCAGCAATAACCTTTGCAAGAAGATATACGTCTGAGGAACTATACCCGCCTGATGAAGAAGCGCCTGAGCCTAACCCCAAGTATAAAAGTGTTTTTTGTCCTGCAATACCGTCTGCGGTAATACCTACAGATTTCTGAAAGTCTCTCACGGCTCGTTGAGTTTTAACACCGTAAATACCGTCAACCGTACCGTTAAAGAATCCGAGGGATTTAAGCTTTGTCTGAATTCGTCTTACTTCATCACCTTGTGAACCGAGACGTGAAAGAACTTCACTTGATTCCTTGTTAGTTACATATATTCTGTTAGCAACACCCATACTTATTATAATAATAAAGCATAAAATAAGGCAGAGTGATTTACCGATGTGAGTGTTTAATATGTTTTGTATGCTGTAATGCTTTTGTTTCATTCTGGTCACCTCAATACATTATTTGTAATTAGAATTTACAACAATGTGAGTTTTATACATTCTTTCTACATTTTTTTAAAAGAGAATTGTGGTTAAAAAAATAAAAAAACACAACATATTGTGAGTGAAAAAATAATTTAAAAAAGTGCAAAAATATTTGCAAAAAAGTGTTGACTTTTTCAGTTCAATTTAGTATAATTCAAAACCGTCGACGTCAAAAGACGACGGCGCGAACTTTGAAAATGTCTTTAATAACTGATTTGCAACTCCATTTTGTAGGGGTAGAAAACGAAACGCCCGGAACGGTGGAAGAAAGCGATAAAAAAGTTAAAAAAAGATGTTGACAATGGAAGATGATTATGATATTATCTTAAGGCACTCTTCGAGAGGGAAGCGAACGGAGAGAGCGAAACGAA
>JAZUMM010000109.1:0-3171 GCA_045603625.1 Acutalibacteraceae bacterium
AAATAACCATAAGATGGTCATGGTCAATATTAAGGTCTTTAAAGTTCTTTGTAAGAGCTTTTACCATTTGATATGTCGGAGCAACGTTTTCAAAGCCTTTAAGCGGAATAGCTTTTTGTACACGAGGGTCGTGAGCATCAAATGTGATGATGTTTTCAACGCCCATATCTGCGCAAAGCTCCTGAAGTGCGATTGCACAGTCAAGAGATTCTCTTCTTGAACGCTTGTGCTGTCTGCCTTCATAAAGCATAGGCATAATAACGTTTATTCTTCTTGCTTTACCTTCAATAGCAGAAATTGCTCTTTTAAGGTTAGCATAGTGCTCGTCCGGTGAGTAGTGACACTCGTAACCGTACATATTGTATGTAATACCGTGGTTAAAGCAGTCGCAGATAATAAAAATATCGTAACCGCGAACAGTTTCGTGAAGAACACATTTACCTTCACCTGAGCCGAATCTTGTAAAGTCAGCATCAATGATAAATGAATCTCTTTGATAACCGTAGAAAGCGATAGTGTCCTTATGTTCACTTTCTCTTTCGTTTCTCCATGATGTGAGATAATTGTTGATTTTTACAGCAAGTTCCTCGCAACCGGGAGTTGCAATAATACCTAAAGGACCTACCGGAATTGTGTTTGGAATACCAAATGCATCTGCCACGTCCATAACCTCCGTTAAAAAATATCGTTCTTTATTATTGTACTAATAATTAACTTTTATTTCAAGTAAAAACGACAAAATTAGAGTTTAAAATTTATCACAATAATTCGCTATCATTTTGTAACTTTTCACAAAAAATAAAGACCGCAAAAACAGAAGTGAAAAAATACTTCTGTACATACGGTCAGATTTCAAAATCTTCTTTAGAAAAATCGCCTGAAAATGAAATGCTTTTAGGCTCTCTTTTTAAAGGGTCGTATTTGTATTTTTTACATTTTGAATGTAATTGCATAATTCCGCCTATTTTTCTGCAAACGGCAGCACTTTTATCGGAAGTGATTTGCGCATGTTCGCAGTATGCACATTGTGGTTCTATATCGTTCTTGAAAATTTTAAGCGCCATTACAATCACATCCTTTTTTGTTATTTTAACATACTTTCTTTTTGTAATCAACCTCTAAAACAAAAACAATACAGGTTATAATTAAAATTATTGCAGCAGTAAAATTATGTGAAATAAAAAAATTAACCGGACCTACCGGTATTACCTTGCAGACCTGTATTGTAACAGGGAATAATTTTAAAAATTGCGCACAGTAAAAAGCGCTTAGAGCACTGTTTATAATTCTCCAGCATATAAAGTTTTTTAAACCAAAATCACACTTTTCTAAATATGGTGCAACTTGAAAAATTACTGCAAGTCCACCAAAGGCTAAGGATGCACAGACAATAGGAACAGATGCATTTTTTTCCAGTAAGGTGTTGCAGCCTGTTGTAACTTCTGAAATGCAATTTATGAATGTTTTTATCGATTCGTTTTTTATTAAAACATTTAAAGAGCTTGTAATAGCGGAAAAAATTAACACCCAACCGCAAATTGACAGCATAGCATTTGTGGCAGATGATACCGAATTAACAAGAGATGGTTTTGACTTTGTGTATTGCAATGGCGTTTTTTTTACGGCTTCAAAATCTTTAGTGTATTTTGAAAAAAGTCCGACAGATACAGAGGCGCATATTATTGAAAGGTAAATTATAATGCCGGCTTTTGTACTGCCCAGCATAAATGTTCCTACTGCGGTAATTGTAAATGCCGGCCCGGGGTTAACACACCAGGGGAAGAGCTTAAAAACTTCGTTTTTTGTCAGTTTGCTTTCTTCATAATATTTGCAAAGAGTTTTTGCTCCTATGGGGTAACCGCCCAAAAAACCAAGTATAACAACAATTATGCCATATCCGTTAACCTTGAAAAGCCTTAGTGATACCTTGCTGAAAAACATAGCAAGCTTTTGTATTGCGGAGCTTGCTGAAATGTATGAAGAAAGTATCATAAACGGAAAAAGTGCAGGAATTATTTTTTCACCAAGCAGAACAAAGCCTTTTTTTATTCCTTCTGCAATTTCTTTAGGTTGTGTAAAAAGAACAATAAAAGAAAGCGCAATGCAAATCAGCTTCGGTGTATGGCGAACTAAGGAAGCATATTTTATTTTAATCATTTCTCTCACCCAATTATAATTTATGAAAAGGTTTCATAAAAATATAACAAAATTTGATTTTGGGTGATGTAAATGAATATGAAACGAATGTCAGATATTAAAAATGATTTAAACGAGTCGCTGATTGAGCTTTATTCAAATAATAGAATAATTATTTTTGATTGTAAAAGTGTGGTTGATTATTCCGATGAAATAATAGTTCTTGATTTAGGGTCGGTAAAATTAAAAATCTATGGTGAAAATCTAACAATAGATTCTTTTGTTTTTAATCAGACAGACGTTAAAGGTAAAATATCCGGCTTGGAGTTTTGTTGAATATGATTAAATTATTACGGTGGCTACAGGGCTATGTGGCGTTTGAGTGTAGCGGTGGCTTTGTTGAAAGATTTTTAAATCTGAGTAAATTCGCTAATCTTAATTTGTGGGATGTGAAACGTGATGGCGAAAAAATAAGCGCACATACAACATTAAAAGAGTTTGAAGCTTTAAAGGAGCCTGCACAAAAATCAGGTATGGATATAAATGTAATAAAAAAAGGCGGATTGCCTGTTTTTACTAAAAAACACAAATGGCGATGCGGTATTCTTTTGGGCTTTTTAGGTATGTGCTTGTTTATATGGTTTATGAGCGGTTTTATTTGGGAGGTTGAAATTGTGCCGGATGGTGATACTTATATTGAAGGTCTGACAGAATATCTTGAAGAAGTAGGGGTAAAAGAAGGTGCAAGAAAGAGCAAAATAAATATTTTAGAAACTCAGGAAGAATTGTTGGATGAATTTCCCCAGCTTTCCTGGGTGACTTTAAACATATTCGGAAGTAAAGCACAAATAGAATATACATACGCTTTTGAACAAAAACCTATTGTAGATAAAAATGCATTTACAAATGTTGTAGCATCTAAAAATGGCGAAATAACTCTTGTTGAGGGCTATGAGGGAACAAATATGGTTAAAGCCGGTGCAAACGTTGTTGAGGGTAGCTTGCTTATATCGGGGAAGTCGGATCGTAGCCATG